>JACKOW010000028.1 GCA_024234055.1 Rhodanobacteraceae bacterium | reverse complement strand
GCATGGCCGCCCTCGACTACGCCCGTGCCGTGGCGGAAGGTGAGGACGCGCACCTGGGCGATCCTCGGCATGACTTGAAGCGCAACCTGCGCCGTTTCGACTATGTGATGGAAAAATTCGGCATCACGTCGAGCGAGCGCGGGATCACCGCCCATGGGCTGCGCCACGAAGCGTTGATCCGGCGCTTTGGCGATGAAACCGGTGGCGAGGCCCCGCCGGTGCGCGGCGGAGGCCCCCTCCCACCCGACCTGGACCACGCTGCGCGTCAGGCCGTCGCCAAAATGGCAGGCCACGGGAGGATCAGGGCGTCTGGCGCGTATTTGGGAGCCAGCCCGTCGCGTCACACACCCGCGACGACGGATGAAGGCCTTGCAGCAGCCTCCCCTCACGAGGCCACCGACGCGCCGCATAGCACGGCTTAGCCACACCCGCCGCGGCCCAGGGTCATGCTTGGGCGCGGCACTTTCGCGCCCAAGCGTTCACCAGTGGGCGGGAAGCCGTTAGCATCCTGGCGCAAGCAGAGGGAGAGATATTTTCATGATCGGCATCGACAGCAATAACTGGTTGGTCTACGAGGGGGTTAGCAACTACGGTCACGGCGTGTGGCCCACTCCGGTGGTGTCTATTGCCACCTTGATCGCCAGCGAGGCCGACTGGGAAACGCTGCCGTCCTCGCCTTACCTCGACAACGCCAAGCTGATTTTTCGGGAAGACTCGTTCGATCCGGTTACGCGTGTACGTCGGGGGCGCTTGTATGAGTGGCGGGAGGGCGTGCTACAACAGACCTGGCATTTTCCGCCGCACCCGGCAGAACCCGCCGATGGCACCAGCATGACGAAGGATGGTCGCCTGAGCCGAACGCTCTGTACGTATCGGCCAGCCCAGATGTTTTCTTCAATGCGGCCGAACGTCCTGCGCGCGCAATTGATACTTGGGACGAAGTCGGCCCCGACCGTGTGGCGGATCGTGTCGGTGGAGACGGTGGCATCGGGCGAAGAGTTGATCACGTTGCGGGCCCGTTCAAGCCTTGGCGCGTTGCCCGAGCTCGTCGAGGATCACATCCCCGATGAGGCCCGATCCGAAGTATTGGCGAGTTTGGAGCATGTCGCCGATGCCGCCTTCCGGTCCAGCCCGGTGTCCTTGATCGACTTGTGCCGCGCCGCAGCGACCGTCGTTCTCGCGCACTGGCTCGAATCGACCGAAGGTGCTCCCGATAACGTTCATCATCTTGACCTGGGCCCCTTGTTGAAGGCATTCGAAAAGCAGCAAGGCAATACCGATGCCCATTCGCCATCCGCTGCCGGTTCGGCCGTTCGCTTGCTGCAACGTTTTCACTCGCGAGGGAAACCCAACGAACAGAAACGTTACAACACCCGACCGCCGACCGAGGAAGACGCCCAACTGGTTCTGAATGCCTTGGGCTTTCTTCTCAGGGAAGTCGGTTGGGCTCGATAAGTATGCAGATATTCCCCCCTCTGGATGCGGGTGCCGGAGCGACATATCCGGAGATATTGCTGCCCGATTTCATCCCAGTCAGCAAATCCAACGACATGACCGACTTACTAACCTTCTCGTAAGTATTGTCACGGCATGAGACAATACACGGATGAGATGCAAACGGAACTCGGATGGTCGTGCGATCGACCATCATTCGCTTCAGGTGATGCGCCAGCAGGCGATCAAGGCCGTTGTTCGCGAGGGCCAGACGGCGCAAAAC
This sequence comes from Rhodanobacteraceae bacterium, assembly GCA_024234055.1. Taxonomy (NCBI): domain Bacteria; kingdom Pseudomonadati; phylum Pseudomonadota; class Gammaproteobacteria; order Lysobacterales; family Rhodanobacteraceae; species Rhodanobacteraceae bacterium. The sequence continues at coordinate 5,683 of JACKOW010000028.1, read as the reverse complement.
GTGGCTGCGGCCTTTGGCGTGAACGTGCGCAGCGTCTTTCGGTGGCTGGCCGACTTCGCCAATGGCGGGCAGAACGCGTTGCTCGCCAAGCCGATCCCGGGGCGTCCGTCGAAGGTGAGCGCGGAGGAAATGCGCTGGCTCGCTCAGGCCGTTCGGGACTACACGCCGCTGCAGTACAAGTTCGAGTTCGGGCTGTGGACGCTGTCGCTGATTCGCGCGCTGATCAACCGGCAGTTCGGCAAGGCGCTGTCGATTGCGACGGTCAGTCGGCTCATGAAAGTGCGGGGATTCAGCGCACAGAAACCGCTCTATCAGGCTTGGCAACAGGACGCTGCGCTGGTGCGGCAATGGGAGGCGGAAGCCTACCCGGCGATCCGCGCCGAAGCGCGTGCAGCGGGCGCGACGATCTACTTCGCCGACGAGTCGGGAATCCGCTCCGATTACCACACCGGCACGACGTGGGCGCCGCGTGGGCAGACGCCGGTGGTCGAAGTCACCGGCCGGCGTTTCTCGCTGAACATGATCTCGGCGGTGAGCCCGCAGGGCGAGTTTCGCTTCATGCTCCACGACGGTTCGGTCACCGCCACGGTGTTTCGCGAGTTTCTCAAGCGCCTGATGATCGGCGCCGACAAGCCGGTCTTTGTAATCGTCGACGGCCACCCCATTCACAAGGCCAAGCTGGTTCGGGCCTACGTCGACAGCCTGAACGGGCAACTCAAGCTCTTCTACCTGCCGCCGTACTCGCCGCAGCTGAATCCCGACGAACAGGTCTGGGCGCATGTGAAGCGTCAGGTCTCCAAGCGCCTCGTGCAGGACAAGGACGAAATGAAGCGGCTCGCGCTCGGCGCGCTGCGTCGGATTCAACGACTGCCGAACCTCGTCAAATCGTTCTTCCGTCAGCCCGAGTGCCAATACGCGCTTATCTGACATTACTTTCTAGAAGGTTAGTAAGCAGCACGAACCGACCCAAATCGGCATGGCGGTCAATGCCGCCGGAACAGCCTCGACCTGATTCGCTGCTCTGCAGCAGAATGTCGGACGTACCACGTTTGAGTGCGCTGGAGACCTCGTGATAAAGAAGATTCGTGTCCGCGGATACCGCATCCATCGCGACCTGACGATCTACCCAAACCGCAAGCTCAACCTTATCGTCGGCGCCAACGAGTCCGGTAAGTCGACGCTCATGGAGGCCATCGTTCTCGCACTGACGGGACGCATCAACGGGCGAAGCGCGACCGAAGAGCTCAATCCCCACTGGTTCAACGCGGGCGTGGTGGCCGACTTCATCACAAAGAGGGCGCGTGGCGAACCCCAACGGTTGCCGGAAATCGACATCGAGGTGTTCCTCGAAGACGTCCCGGAATTGCAGGAGCTGTGCGGGGCCCATAACTCGGACACGCCCACCAACGCGTGTCCAGGCGTTCGGATTCGTTGCATTCCCAATCCCGACTATTCCGCCGAGCTGCAAGCGTGGGCGAAGGCGCCCTCGCCGCTCTTGCCGGTCGAGTATTACTGCGTCGAGTGGACCACGTTCGCGGACGCCCGGCTGACTATGCGCCCGCGAGTGCTGGCGACCGCGGTCATTGACGCGCGCACCGTTCGAAGCACTAGTGGCGTCGACTATCACCTGCGCCAGATCTTGGGTAGTCAGCTCGAACCCCAGGAGCGAGCCAACATTTCCCGCCAATACCGCGAATCCAAGGCGGCCTTGTCAGATTCTGCGTTCAAGAGCGTGAATGAGCGCATCGGCAAGCTTCATGCGGAACTGCATGAGCAGCCGATTGCCCTGGCGATGGATCAGACCGCGCGCACGTCTTGGGAGGAGTCGGTGGCCCCCCACGTCGATGGCGTTCCGTTCACGATGGCCGGGCAAGGACAGCAGTCAGCGATCAAGATCGCACTGGCGATGAACAAGCATGCGGGCCGAGCCAAGTTCGTCATGATCGAGGAGCCCGAGAACCACCTGAGCCACACCAGCCTGACGAGGCTCCTGCACAGGATGGAAGCGCTGGCCAGCGACGACCAGCAACTCTTCATCACCACTCACAGTTCGAGCGTGCTGAATCGGCTCGGACTTGAGGCCTTGCAGTTCCTCGGCCCCACCGCTCCCGTGAAACTCAACGAGTTGGATCCGGAGACGGTGAGCTACTTCAAGAAGCTACCGGGATTCGACACCCTGCGCATCGTTCTGGCCGACAGAATCGTTCTCGTCGAGGGCCCCTCCGATGAAATCGTCTTCGAGCGGGTGTTCACGGACCTTTATGGAAAGCGGCCCATGGCGTGCGGGATCGATGTCATGAGCATGCGGGGCCTGTCGCTGGCCCGGGGGCTCGAGCTGTGCGGGCGCTTGGGGAAGAAGGTCGCAGCACTTCGCGACAACGACGGCATCGAACCGGATGAGCTTCGAAAGCCGCTGGCGCAGTGGCTCAAGCCTGGCTCCCGTGAAGTCTTCATTGGCGAAGTGGCTCATGGCAGGACGCTCGAGCCGCAGATGATTCATCACTGCGGAGAGGCGCACCTGCGGACCATCCTCCGAATCACGGACAAGGCGGACATCGAGACGTGGATGTCGCGCGAGAAGACCGAGGCCGCCCTGCGCATCGCGAGTTCGCCAGAGCGGTTCACGCCTCCGGCGTACATGCTCCACGCCGCGCAGTTCATCCATGGCTAAGCGGGTGACCCTGGCGGTCGCCGGCTCTCGCAAGACCCAAGGCATCGTCGAGCACTGCGCAGGATTGCCGCGTGAGCGGCGCGTCCTTGCCCTGACCTACACGCAAAGGAACCAGTGCGAGCTTCAGGAACGCCTTGCTCGCTACGCAGGCGACCATCTGAACGTCGAAGTGCTCGGCTGGTTCACGTTCCTCTTGCGGCACTTCGCGAAACCCTTCCTGCCGTTCAAGTTCCCCGGCGAGCGTGTGCTGGGCTTCAACTTTGAAGGCATGCCATTCCGAATGGCAACCGGCAAGGCCCGCTTTGTAGACAAGAGCGGCGCGGTTTACAGGAGCGAACTCGGACGTCTGGCGTTCGAGCTGATCACGGCGAGCCAGGGCGCGCTGACCCGCAGGCTGGAAGGCATCTACGATGAGATCCTGATTGACGAGGTGCAGGACCTCAGCGCCTACGATTGGGACATCGTCGATGCCCTTCTAGGCTCGGCTGTCGACCTCTGGATGGTTGGCGATATCCGCCAAGCGGTGCTCTCCACCAACGCGCGCAGCGCGAAGAACAAGAAGTACGCCTACGCCGAGGCGATCAACTGGTTCCGGAGTCGCGAGAAGAAGGGGCTCTTGGCGATCGAGGAGAGCGCGGTCTCTTGGCGGTGTCACCCGAAGATCGCGGCGTTCTCGGACACCATCTTTGACCCGTCCTGGGCCTTTCCTAGTACCGTCTCCAAGAATGACCACACGACGGGTCATGACGGCGTATTTCTTGTCCGCAGCGAGCACGTCCATGCCTACGTGGCGCAATATGGTCCCCAGAGTCTGCGTCACTCGGTTGCCTCGGCGAAAAATCTGGCCCTGGATTTCATGAACTTCAAGGTTTCCAAAGGCGCGACGTTTCCCCGCGTACTGATTGCCCCGACGTCCACCATCACGAACTTTGTTCGAGGCGGCGTCAGTATGGACGCCATCGCTGCTTCAAGCTTCTATGTGGCGGTCACGCGGGCACAACAGAGCGTCGCAATCGTGCTCGACGACCCAGGTATGTCGCGCTTGCCATATTGGAAGCCGGCGGCGGATCTCGAGCGGGACTAGACATGGTCGGTACTCATCCGATTGCAGCGAGTGGCCGCTTCCAGCTTCGGCCGGACATTGATCGGGATTGGGCGAACTTCCGCTTGTGGCCGCAAGTGCCAGTGATCACGATTATCCGTCCCGCGTGGTCACGTCGGCGGGCTGCTCGGTCAACATCTCAGGAATAAGCATTCCGTCTACGCTGCCTCCACGGCTTCTGCCGCGACCGCTACATCATCACCAGCCATAGGTATGGCACCAGGCCCTGTGTCATCTGATGCCGCGTCGGCGTGAGCCGGCTCCCGATTCCGCAACACGCCCGGCAACCACGCCACGCCCGCCAGCGCCTGTTCGGCTCCGGACACAGCCGCATCCTTCTTGAGCGCTTGCAGCGGGCTGGCTGCATTCGCCCCGGCCGCTTCGGTCACAACCTCCAGGATGCGCGCCTTCGAGACATGGTTGAAGTAGCTCGGCCCGGTCGCCTTCCACCATTTCGTCATGTCCAGCCCGAGCGCCGCCGCGATGCCATCGGTGCTCTGCTTGTCCGGTTCGGCGCCATAGACGCCCGTCACGCTGGTCGCAATCAGGAAGGTGAGCAAACGGACCACGGTGGCGTTGCTCTGCTGGAGCACCCAAGGCAGGATCGCGTCCACGTCTTCGGGCAGATGGGTTGCCCAGGCCTGGCGCTCGGCCTCCAACTGCTGCCATGCAGCGCTGGCTTCTATATCCTCCGCCTCGGTCCGCAGGGTGCCGTGGTTGTCGGTGGCGTTGATGGTCAAGGGATCGCCACTGCCATACAGGCGACGGTAGCCGTCGAGCACCAGCTTTGCGGCGAGTTGCGCGGTCAGGGCGGCGATGGCGACATCGGGGCGGCTCAGCAGTTCGGCCTGGATGGCGGCGACACGATGCGCAGTCAGGCTGCGCACGAGGCGCTCGGAGTGAACCGGCCGGGTCTTGGCCGCAGGCAGCGAGACCAGCGACTCGCCCCCTGCCCCCTCGGTCGAACCGGCCTCGCGGGCAGCCTGCGCCATGTCGCTGCGATCTTCGGGACGGACCAGCCCATAGCGCACCGCGGGTGCCGCATTGTCCCCGACATAGACCACGCAGCCCGCCTGCATCATCAGTTCCACCGGCCAAACCACCAGCGCCGCCTCGATGGCTTCGACTGGCGCGCCCAACGCCTCGGCCTCCTGCTCCAGCTTGTAGAACTCGTCCTCGTTGCCGTCCTGGTCGGCGAGTTCCTCCATCCTGTTGTGGCGCTCGGCGATCTGCGCCTGCAGGCTTTCGAGCTCGGCCGCCTCCTGCTCGGTGGGCGGGCGCTTGGCTTTGCGCAGTTCGCCGTACTTGACGTATTCGTCATAGACATAGCGCGTACGGACATCCACCCATTTCCAGCCCTCGCCCAAGACTTGCTTGGCCGTGCGCTGGAGCTTCCCGATGGCGAGTTTCTCCAGCAGCGCGGCGTCCAGCAGATAGACCTTCTTGTCGTCGTCGCTGAACAGATCGCGGCGCGATGGCCCGCCCGCCTTCTCGTAGGCCTTGACGGTGACGTACTTCGCCACCGGATGGCGGTCGGACTCGATCTCGCCGCGCGTGAGCAACTGGCGCAGGTAGTCGGCATGACGGTTCCACGATGGCAGGTTGGCCCACGCCTGTTCCTGCTTCTCGTGGTCATCGACCGAGGCGAGCACCATCAGGCAGTCCAGACTGATCTTGTCCTCGCGGAACAGGGCCATCAGCTTGGGCGACACCGTTGCCAGCTTCATGCGGCGCTTGACCACCAGCGGCGTGACGCCGAAGGCGGCAGCCACGTCCTCGACCGACTTGCCTTGCCCGATCAGCTTGGCGAAGGCGGCGAACTCGTCTGCGGGATGCATCGGGACATGGAAGCAGTTCTCGGCGAGACTGGCGATCAGCGCCTTGTCGGCGGGGACGATCAGCACCGGGAC
>JACKOW010000027.1 GCA_024234055.1 Rhodanobacteraceae bacterium | reverse complement strand
CCCAGTCGCAGCGTCATCAGCGTGATCGGATCGATCGAATAGCGATACAGCAGTTTGGCCAGGATGGCCTTTGCGGAAAACAGGATGGCGGCCAGCGCGGCGATGGCGTAGCCGCCGAGCTCGATGTGCCGTTCGCTCTGCGGGCTGGTCATGACGCCGGCGCTACTCTGAGGGTTGCACCAGCCGAAGGCCGGTGCCGGGGGCCCGATGATGCCCGCAGCCACGCTTTCGTGCTGCACGACAACAGGTCAACGACTGGAACCGATGTGCGTTCCTGTTTTATGTTCTTTCGACGTCAACGCCAGGAGAAAAGCCCCTATGGCCAGCACTGCCCGTACCTTCACCGTCGCCCTTGCCGCAGCCTGCGCCGGCTTGCTCGGCGGATTGTCGTTCTCGGTGGCCGCCGATCAGCCGCTGATGCAATCGGCGCTATCGCATCTGGAATCGGCTGAGCGCGATCTGGAACGGGCCACGCCCGACAAGGGCGGCCACCGCGCCGAAGCCCTGCGCCTGGTGCGCGCGGCCCAGAAGGAAGTGCGCCAGGGCATCAAGTTCGATCGCCGGCACTGAGCGAACGCCCCGGTTGCGACTACCGGCATCAGTGAAAGCCGAGAGCGGGCCGTTCAGCCTCCCGCTCTCGGCAGTCATCCGATCGGTCTGGCTCAGGGCAGATACTCGATCTGCAGTGTCGCGTCCACGCCGCTACCTATCCAGAGATAGCTGGTGCTGCCCTGATTCTGTTCGAATCGCAGGCGGACCTGGGTGCGATCGGTGGTGCTGATGGCGGCGAGCCCGGCACCATTGAAGGCGCCAGAGTTCTGATTACCGCCAGTGAATCGCACGACGCTTGCCACCTGGTTGGCACTGGCACTGGCGCCGTGGTCGGAGGTCTCCAGCGCACAGGCGCCAAAGCAGCCGGATTTCACGTCGATCACCAGCGTGTTGCCGGAAGGACTACTCCACGGATCGCCCGATGCGCCCCGATGGCGCAGAGTCAGCGTCGCGCTCTGGATCTGGGCGCCATCCGGCAAGCTGCTGGTGTCGAAGGACAGGATGGCGCGGTTGTATTTGCCGTCAGAACCCCGTCCCAGCGCCAGGCCGAAACTGGATTCCAGCGTGCCGAGGGCCAATCCGCTGCCATTGGCACTGGCTTTCACATAGCCATCGTAGCCCGCTTCGCTGGCAAAGCTCACGACCACCGGCGTTCCGCCGCCACCTCCCCCGGTGCCATTCTGGACGGTGACGATGGTGTCGTTGTCGCTGCCCATGTTGCCGGCCGCGTCAAAGGCTCGCGCCATCAGGGCATAGCTGCCGTCTGCCATTGCCGCGGTATTCCAGCTCCAGCTGTAGGGTGAACTCAGATCCACGCCGAGCAGACTGCCGTTGGCGTAGAACTCGACCTTGGTGACACCGGCGGCATCGCTTGCCGTGGCGGTCAAATCGACGGTCCCCGATACCGTTGCCGCGTTCGCGGGCGCGCTCAGGTTGACCACCGGCGGCGTGGTGTCCGCCGGCTCGCTGGCATTGCCCACCCGGATGTCGTCGATGCGCGCCTTGCTCCACGCTTCGAGGCAGACATTGCCGTAGGCGCTGGCCTCAAAGCGCAGGCTGACGGTCTGACCGGCCCAGGCCGACAGATCCAGGTTCTCGATCGAGGTCCAGCCTGGATCGACGTAGTTGGCATAGGTCACCGAGGCCTCGTCGACGATGCTGCCGTTCACCAGCACCCGAAAGCGCGCGTAGGTGCTGGAATTGATCTGTGCCCTGAGATCCAGCTTGCGGGCATAGCTCAAGCGCGGCGCGCTGCCGAGTACCACGCTGCGCTGCAGATAACGGGTCTTCAGTCCCACTGCGCAGGACAGGCCGGAAGACGCATAGCCGTAGCTTGATTGACTGCCACCCGCGCCGGCCGTGACGTTGTCGGCATCCGCCACGAAATCGCCGCTCCAGCCGCCCTGATCAAAGTAGTCGCCATTGGCATCGCGATTGGAGAAGCTCTCATCCACCGCCAGCACCGTCTGGTTGACGGTCACCGAGGTGTCATCGTCGATGCTCTGGTTGCCGCGCGCATCGCGCGCGACCACGCTCAGGGCATGCGGACCATTGCTGACGGAGCTGCTGTTCCAATCCAGCGTCCACGGCCCCGCCTGAGCGCTCTGGTTGCCCTCACCGAGGGATGCGCCGTCGACGAAGAACTCCACCGAGGCAACGCCGAAGTCATCGGTGGCGGTGGCCGCCAGCGTGATGGTGCCGTTCACCGTGGCGCCGTTTCCCGGAAACCCGAGGTTGACGCTGGGCGGCGTGCTGTCTTCGATGCCACCGCTGACATTGACCTGGAATTCAGCCGAGCTGCCGACATTGCCGGCGGCATCGACGGCGCGCGCCTGCAGCCGACGCGTGCCATTGGCACCGGCGGCGCTGTTCCAGGCGTAGCTGTAGGGCGCAGTGGCATCGCTGCCGGCCAGCACGCCATCGATCAGGAACTCCACCTCAGTAACGCCAACATTGTCACTGGCGCTGGCATTGATGCTGACCAACCCGCTGACGTTGGCACCGTTGGCCGGTGCCGTCAGGCTGACAGTCGGTGCCACGGAATCGCTGTTGTCGAGGCCGAAGAATCGGCCGATGTACCAGCTGGAACAGAGGTCCACATCGAGAATGTAGGCACCCGCCGTTCCGCATTGCCGCTCACCGCTGCCCGGATCCACCGGCGTGCCATGGCCCATGCCGGTGATCGACCAGGTCTCCACCACAGCCTCACCACTGGCGTTCTTGTAGACCTTGTGCGGATAGCCGCCAACGGTGTCCTGCACCTCCGGCGTCTGATCCACGCCATGGACATTGGTCCATTGTTCCATCGATTCATTGGCGTTGGCCGGGCGCACCGTGGTGTCGGCATCGCCGTGCCAGATCGACACGATGGGCCAGGGCCCGTTGTGGCTGGACGCCGCGCGCACCTTGTTGCCCCAGGCAGTGGGTGACAGATCGCTACCCGGATTCATGCAGGAAAACGCCGCAGTGAGCCCGGTACCACAGTTGTAGGGCACGCCGGCGACAATGGCGCCACCGGCAAAGACATCGGGATAGGTCGCCAGCATCACCGCGGTGAATGCGCCGCCCGCGGACAGACCAGTCACATACACTCGCGCCGGGTCGCTGAGGTGATCGGCTTTCATCTTGTCGACCATCTGCTTGATCGACAGCGCCTCGCCAGCGCCGCGGCCAATATCGCCCGCTTCAAACCAGTTGAAGCAGCGCGAGGAATTGTTACTGGTGGTCTGTTCCGGCAGCAGCAGCGCGAATTTCCAGCGATCAGCCAGCAGCACCCAGCCGGTTTCTTCATCGTAACTGGACGCGCTCTGTGCGCATCCGTGCAGTGCGACGACCAGCGGCGCATTGGCCGGCAGGCCACTGGGCACGTACTTGAACATGGTCAGTGAACCCGGATTACTGCCAAAGCCACTGACCTGAGTCAGCGCCCAGCCCGGGCTTTGCAGCAGCAGAGCACACAGCGAGAAAAAGCCCACACGCAACAAGAGCTTCATGACCAAACCCTCCCCAGGGTCGAACGAAGACTGTGACGAATTGCAGTGGAGCACCGGGAGGCCATGGCCACCATCGTACAAAGGGGCAGCGCGGACGAAAGGACTAGCCCGCATTTCTCACACCTGTTGCGGAAGATCGCGCAGGGCTTTGCACCGAGGGCA
>JACKOW010000026.1 GCA_024234055.1 Rhodanobacteraceae bacterium | reverse complement strand
ATTGTCGAGCGCGAGGAAGAGATCGAACGCTTCATCGCCCGCGAATACTGGAGCATCGACGCCGATTGCTTCGCCGGTCAGGGCTTCGCTGCCAAGCTGACGACGCTCGGTGGGCAGCGCCTGGATCAGTTCGACCTCAACGATGAGGCCAAGGCCACCGCCGCGCGCGAGCGCGTGCTGGCCGGTGCCCTTGCCCACAAGAACAGCGACAGCGGCGCGCTCAAGGTTGCCGACATCCAGCGCAAGGATCGTCAGCGCCGGGCAGCACCGCCCTTCATCACCTCGACGCTGCAGCAGGAAGCCGCGCGCAAGCTCGGTTTCGGCACCCAGCGCACCATGCGTATCGCCCAGGGCCTGTATGAGGGCGTGGACGTGGGTGAGGGCGGTCAGATCGGTCTGATCACCTATATGCGTACCGATTCGGTCAGCCTCTCCAACGACGCCCTGTCCGAGCTGCGCCAGGTGATCGTGCGCGAGTTCGGCGAAGACAAGCTGCCGCCGGCGCCGCAGTTCTACAAGAGCAAGAGCAAGAACGCCCAGGAAGCGCATGAGGCCATCCGCCCCTCCAGCGCCCTGCGCACGCCGGCATCGATCGCCAAGTACCTGACCCCCGATCAGCTCAAGCTCTACGAACTGATCTGGAAGCGCGCCGTGGCCTGTCAGATGCGCCCAGCGCTGCTGAACACGGTCAGTGTCGACCTGGAAGCCGGCAAGGGCGATCTGCTGCGTGCCAGTGGCACTACCGTGGTCGAACCGGGCTTCCTCGCGGTATACGAGGAAGGCCGCGACCAGAAGAGTGACGACGATGAGCCTGGCAGCAAGCTGCCGCCGCTGGAGATCGGTCAGCTGGTCGATCTGATCGAGCTACGCGCCGCCCAGCACTTCACCGAGCCGCCACCGCGCTTCACCGAGGCCAGTCTGGTCAAGGCTCTGGAGGAGTACGGCATTGGTCGTCCCTCTACTTACGCCAGCATCATCCAGGTGCTGCTGGCGCGCGAGTACGTGACCCTGGAGCAGAAACGCTTCCAGCCTACTGACGTCGGCCGCGTGGTGGCCAAGTTCCTGTCCGGGCACTTCACCCGCTACGTCGATTACGAATTTACCGCGCGCCTGGAAGACGAACTCGATGCCGTAGCCCGGGGCGAAAAGGACTGGGTGCCGGTGCTGCGCGAATTCTGGGATCCGTTCAAGGCCCTGGTCGACGAGAAGGAAAGCTCGGTGAGTCGCGCCGAAGCCACTCAGGGCCGCGTGCTCGGCATCGACGAGAAGACCGGCAAGGAGATCTCGGTGCGCCTCGGGCGCTACGGGCCCTTCGTGCAGATCGGCACCAAGGACGACGAGGAGAAGCCGCGCTTCGCCTCGCTGCGCGCCGGCCAGAAGATGGACAGCATCACCCTGCCCGAGGCCTTGAAGCTGTTCGAATTGCCGCGCAATCTGGGCGAGAGTCCGGACGGTGAGGCCATGTCGGTGGGCATCGGCCGCTTCGGTCCCTTCGTCAAGGCGGGCAGCACCTATGCCTCGATCCCGGCGGGCGTGGATCCCTATGAGATCGGGCTGGAAGCGGCCGTTGAACTGGTCCGCGCCAAGCGCGAAGCGGCGGCCAACAAGATCATCAGCAGCTTCCAGGACGGCGCCATCCAGGTGCTGCGCGGCAAGTTCGGTCCGTATGTCACCGACGGCAGCAAGAACGGCCGCATTCCCAAGGACGTGGCCCCGGAAACACTGACCGAAGCCGATTGCGTGGAAATCCTCGCGTCAGCGCCGGCCAAGGGCAAGGGCAAGTTCGGTCGCAAGGGCGGCAAGCCCGAAGCGCCGAAGAAGACCCGGACGGTGAAGGCCAAGGCCGAGGGCGCGGAGAAGGCGCCGGCCAAGAAGGCCCCGGCGAAGAAGAAGGCGGCAACCAAGAAGGCCACAGCAGCAAAGAAGAAGGCTCCACTCAAGAAGGCCGCGAGCACGCGCAAGACAACGGGCAAGGTGGCGGTGCGCAAGTCGGCCTGAAGCGGCCTGATCTTCAGCCAGGAAGCATGCCGATCGGCTGGCGTTCGGGTCTTCCGGCGGACACGCGCAGTCAATCTTGATTGCGTTTGTAACTATATGTATTTTAATTTCGATATAGACCAAGGAAGATCTCCATGAGGTCCGTCTGCCGCATCGCCTGGCTGCTGATCACCCTGACGCCACTGCATGCCTGGGCGCAGAATGCGACCATCTCGGGCCATGTGTCCCCCCTCCGTGCCAAGCTTCCCTGAGACAGTCCAAACGCTGATTCATCTGTAGCGTTCCCATCAACGAGGCGGTAGGAGAGTCACCATGCCAATGCCGCCAACCGCACCGATCGAAGGCGCCGAAGTGATTGCCGACGAAGTTCTGGAACGTCGTCAACGTCGATCGTTTTCAGCCCAGTTCAAGCGCCGGATTCTGGAGCAAGCTGCAGCTTGCGAGAACCATGGCGAGATCGCGGCGCTGTTGCGCAAGCATGGTTTGTACAGCTCGCACCTGACGCAGTGGCGCGCTGCCTTTGACGAAGGTGGCCGCGCCGCGCTGGTCGCCAAGGCGGCAGGGCGCAAACCTGCCATGGACGTGAAGGATCGTCGAATCGTCGAGCTTGAGCGCGACAATGCCAAGTTGCTCGCGCGCCTGGAGTTGTCCGAGAAGGTCGTGGCATTCCAAAAAAAAGCGCAAGAATTGTTCGCGGCGCTGTCGGCGCAGGCGACGCCATGACCACCTTGCTCGCCGAGCGCGACCCGCTGATTTCGCATTCGCGCGCCTGTGCGGCGCTCGATCTTTCGCGCGCCACCGTGCATCGCAAGGCACAACCCAAGCGGATCAGCCTGGTGCGCGCCAGACCGACCTCACACCGCGCCCTGAGCGAAGCCCAGCGTGCAACGGTTCTGGCCGTTCTGCATAGCCCGGAACACGTCGACCAGCCACCGCGTGAGGTCTATGGCGCACTGCTGGCCGAAGGGCAGTACCTGTGCTCGGCTCGCACCATGTATCGCGTCCTGGCGAGCCACGGCGAGATCCGTGAGCGCCGGGACCAGCGTCCGGCAACCCATCATCCGATGCCGCAACTGGTCGCCACAGCGCCGAATCAGGTGTGGACCTGGGACATCACCAAGCTCGCCACGTCGACGACCGGCGTGTTCCTCAATCTGTTCATGGTCCTCGACCTGTTCAGTCGCTGCATCGTCGGTTGGATGGTGGCGCGGCGGGAGACCAGCGCACTGGCCCAGCAGCTGATTGCCCGCAGCATCGAACGCACCGGCATTCCAGCCGGACAACTCACCCTGCACAACGATCGCGGCGCGCCGATGACCGCACACAGCTTCGATGCGCTCCTGACCACGCTCGGCATCGAGGCGTCCCGCAGTCGACCGCGGGTGAGCAACGACAACGCCTTCAGCGAAAGCGGCTTCAAGACGCTCAAGTACCAGCCCGACTACCCCGGCCGTTTTCGCGACAGCCACCATGCGCGCGCCTGGGTCCGCGAGTTCGTCATCTGGTACAACCAGCAACACCGCCACGAGGGACTGAATGGGTTCACCCCTGACGAGGTCTACAGCGGCAGCCACGTGGCACTCGGTATCAGCCGTCAGCGCACCCTCGACGACGCCTACGCGAGGCACCCCGAGCGTTGGATCAACGGCCCGCCGGTCCTCCCGCGTCCGCCCGTGAAGGTCTGCATCAATCCCGCGCCACCGGCTACGCACGGGCCGTCGGTACCGCTCCAGAACGAAGTCGTTCCCGCCGAACCGCCGGACATCGTTCGCGCACGGCTACGCCGCATCACGACATAGATTTACGAAAACCCCTGTCTCAAATTGCTTGACACGTTCCGTCCCTAGCGGCAACTTCCCAGCCGGTAGCCAATGCCCCGATCCGGATCGGCACGCAAGCCCTCGGTCTCCAGGAACTTGCGTCGACGACCACCGATGCAGAAGGCAACTATGCCGTCTCGATCCCGGTCAACTTTGCCAACTTTCAGGTGGTGATCTGGATCGATGATGCCCGTTACCCGGTCACGGCATTTCCGAATTTCAAGTGCGCCGTGGGGAGCGAGTATTCGACCTCCAGCTATGTTGGTCAGTGCGTAGGCTTGGGCAGCGCTTCACTGGCGCTGAATGCCGGGCTCACCTACACGCATATCGACTTCGCAGTATCAGCGCCGGCCGAGCTTTCTGGCACCATCCTCGGAGAGGGACTGCCACAGAGCAACGGCGTTGCAACTCTGGCTGCGGACGGCGCCACCTACAACGTACGGGCGGCGAGTGATGCCTTCGGGCAATTCGCTTTCACCCGGCTACACGCCGGATCCTATTCCCTGTCTTTCGAGAGCCCGGATTTTCTCAAGCGCAATTGGCCAGATCAGGTGGTGGATGATCTGGGCATAGTCTCGGGGACGTCGGCACTCCTGTCCCTGTCGACTGGCCAGATCTTGAATGTGGGCTCGCCCGATTTGAGCAAGGGTGGCTCGCTCCGGGTGCAGGTCAGTCGCCATTCAACTCCGGCTTCGGGTGGATTGATCGTTCGCTCGTCTGTTTCGGGACGATCGACGAACATGACTGTTCACCAGGGAGAAGCCCTGCTCTCCAAAATAGCGGGCGGCGAGTCACTGGCTGTCTGGTTTGATGGACAGAATCGGTACTACTCCGAGGCCTATCAGGATGTGGCCTGCTCAGGACCACCATGCCCGGGTGAAAGCTGGGTGCCCATCGTCGCCGGAAGCGAGAGTCTGATCAGCATGCAGGTCGACGCACAACAGCAAGTGCTTGGCACCGTGATCGATAGCGACACAGGGCTTGGCGTTCCCGGAATCGAGGTCTTCTGCGCCCAGCGCTACCAGGGGCCCATCATAGGGACATTCCTGAGCAAGGACGTCAGCGTACTCACGGATTCTGCAGGCAGTTACGATCTGGGAGGCATGTCACCGGGAAGTTGTCTGATGGGTATCGATTCCACCGAGAACCAGGTCTATCTAAG
>JACKOW010000025.1 GCA_024234055.1 Rhodanobacteraceae bacterium | reverse complement strand
TCTCCATGAATCCATGTCGTAAGTTGTTGATTTGAAGTCCGCATGAGCACAGCGCCAGCTTCGTCCACCCGTAGGAGCGCCCTTGCGGCGCGACCACCGCGGCGGACGTGCGGCTCGCCGGTCGCGACGCGAGGTCGCTCCTACGGGCAACTTGTGGTTCATGGCCCGTGGGCAGTTTCGGGCCGAATCAGGTGGCTCGCGATGACGCCTGGGGTTTCTGTCCCGAGTCCCAAGTCCCATGCCTCCCGCACAAAGCTCTGGCATTTCCGCGCGTCGTCGCCAAATATGTCCGCCTCTGATACTGGTTTTCCGGCACCCATGAATACACGTCAGCTGATCCACCCCCTTCTGCTCTGGCTTCTGATGTGCGCGCCTGCGATAGGGGCAGCCGAGGAGGTCGCGGAGCCGAAAGACACCGAGGCCCCCATAAGCGACGAAGTCAGCGTCGAGGACATCCGCGTGTTCACGGCTGTGTTCCGCGAGATTCAGCGCTCCTATGTCGAGCCGGTCAGCGCCGAGCAGTTGATGAAATCGGCGATTCGCGGCCTGTTGCTGGATCTGGACCCGCACAGTGCCTACCTGCAGAAGACCGATCTGCAGTCGCTCACCGATGACACGAGCGGCCGCTACGGTGGGCTCGGCATCGAGGTCCAGATTCGGGGCGGCATGCTGACCGTGATCGCCCCCATCGACGACACCCCGGCCGCGCGCGCCGGCATTCAACCCGGCGACGTCATCACCCGCATCGACGGCATTGCCGTGGAAAGCGAGAACGCCGACGTCGCCATCGACCGCATGCGCGGCAAGGCCGGCAGCAAGGTCGAACTCACGGTGATGCGCGCCGGCCAACCCTCCTTCGATCTGACCCTGGTGCGCGAGGTCATCGACGTCACCGCCGTGCGCGGACGCCTGCTGGCGCCGGGTTTCGGCTATGTGCGCATCGCCGCTTTCCAGACCAATACCGCCACCGAAACTGCCAAGCGCATCGCTGCCCTGATCAAGCCGGGCGAGCCGCTGGAAGGTCTGGTCCTGGATCTGCGCAGCAATCCCGGTGGCTTGCTCGACGCCGCCGTCGACGTCAGCGACCTGTTCCTCGAATCCGGCCCGATCGTCAGCACCCGCGGCCGCGTGGCACTGGCCAGCGCCGAGTTCACCGCCAATCCGGGCGATGTGCTCAAGGGCGCGCCACTGGTGATTCTGGTCGACGGCGGCTCGGCCTCGGCCAGCGAGATCGTGGCCGGCGCCCTGCAGGATCGCCAACGCGCCCTGATCCTGGGACAGCGCACCTTCGGCAAGGGCTCGGTGCAATCGGTCTTGCCGCTGGCCAGCGGTGAGGCCATCAAGCTCACCACGGCGCTCTATTACACACCCAACGGCCGCTCGATCCAGGCCGAGGGCATTGAACCCGATGTAGAGCTGCAAGCTGCCGAACTGAAGCCCTTGAGTTCGATCAACCGTAACCTGACCGAAGCCGATCTTCCCGGCCACCTGGGCAACGGCAACGGCCGCAGCGCCCCCGAGGGCGGCAGCGAAGCCGCAGCGACGGCCGTCCCTGCCAGCGATCCGACCCGCGATTTCGTGCTCGGCGAGGCGCTGAACATCCTCAAGGCACTGGCGCGCTGGAAAGCGCCTGCAGATAGCGCAGCCAAGGACGTGGCCGAGGCGCCGTCAGAATCCGCGAGACAGTGAGAACGCAGGTCGAGGGTGCCCGCGCGGCGGCTCCCCGGCGCTTCAGGCCCAGAGGCCCGGGACGCCGCTTCCCTGCGGGAGCGGATTCATCCGCGACTGGCACGCCTCACCCCAGGCGCGATGGCGGGAGCGGCAGAGTCACGATCTTGTCGCCGCTGACGCCGTCACGGATCACCGCAACCCCACGCGTGGCGACTTCTTCGATACGGACGATGCTCTGCATCGGCAGATGCAAGACCTTGGTGTCGGCAAATTCCTCGCGCAGACGCTCCTCGGTGGGATCAACCAGCACGCCTTCGCGTGAGCCGAATTCCAGTTCCGACACGCAGGTGAAACCCCAGAGCTCGCTGCTGCTCACGCTGCGGGCATAGAGTTCGTAGACCTTGCCCTGATTGTGGAAGACGATCTTGTAGAGTTTCTTGGTGGCCATTTCGAAGAGCCGTCAAAGCAGTAAAAAGTGAAACGTAAAACGTCAATGGTCGCACGCCGCTGCAGCGGGCTCCAATTGACGTTTTACGTTTTACGTTTTACGTTTTACTCCCCGCAAGCCTCACCGCTAGACCAACCTCGCATCGCGCCTATACAGCCACGGTCGCAGGGTCAGCGCCAGGAACAATCCGTTGACGAAGCCGAAGACATGCGCCCACCAGGCGATGGCGCCGGTGCGCGAGCCCATGGTCTCAAGCACCTGAAACAATAGCCAGATGCCGATCAGATGCACGGCCGGCACCCGCACCAGCTGAAAATACAATCCCAACGGCAGGATCACGCCCAGATTCGAGGTGGGGAAGAGCAGTACGTAGGCGCCGATCAGCGCCGAGACCGCACCACTGGAGCCGATGATCGGTGCGTTGGCCAGTGGCGAGACCAGCGCTGCAAACAAGTTCGCGGCGGCGCCGGCGATGAGGAACAGCAGCAGCATTCTGACTGGCCCGAGCGTGCGCTCCACGGCGCTGCCGAATAGCCCCAGAAACAACAGATTGCCGAACAGGTGGGTCCAGTCGGCGTGCACGAACAGGGCACTGAACAGACGCAGGCCTGGGCCTGCCAGCAGGGCCGAGATGTTCAGCTGCAACTCGGCAGGTACTGTCCCCCAGCTCTGCAGCAACACCAGGCGTTCGGACGGTGACATCAGGGCTTGCCAGACCGCAATCAACAGACAGGCGCACACCAGCAAGGGCGTGGCCCAGCGCAGTTTGCGCTTGCGCTTCTCGTCGATCTGAACGAACACCGCTGTCTCCCGCGGGCTCAGAACACCTGGTTTGGCAGCAGGAAGCGTTGTCCGCGAAACTCGAGCACCACGCCGTCAGCGACGATGTCGAGCAGAGTCAATTCAGGCCCGGGGGCTGGAGAATCCACGGTGTAGCGCTTGCCATTGAGCACAATGAAACGTTCTTCGCGGACTGGACTGAACACGTGCATGGTCAGCTCCAGCTTGGGCAGCTCCTTGCGCGTGCCGTAAGGCAGTTCATACATCAGCGGCAGCTTCTCTTCCGGCTTCGTCGCTGCCGGATCAACCACCGCGGGGTTGAATGATGCTGGAGGCGTGGTCATCGCCACGGCAGTCGCAGGTGCAGTCGCAGGTGCTGTCACGGCTTCGGATGATTCGTCCGGCGCCACGACCGGCGCGCTCGGCGGCGCAGCTACCGGCACCGCCGGCGGCTGACTGGCGACGGTCGTCGTCGGACTGACCGATGGCGTGTACAAGCCCGCGCGTTGCGGCACTGGCAGCCCACCGCCGGACACCGTGCCACCATTGCCATCACCACCCACGCCCCCGAACGCAGCTTCGCCAACGGCCCGAGTCGGCACGGGTGCTGCCGCGGCAAC
The DNA here is from genome assembly GCA_024234055.1 of Rhodanobacteraceae bacterium. Lineage (NCBI taxonomy): Bacteria > Pseudomonadati > Pseudomonadota > Gammaproteobacteria > Lysobacterales > Rhodanobacteraceae > Rhodanobacteraceae bacterium. Next base: position 5,362 of record JACKOW010000025.1, on the reverse strand, counting down.
AGCTGCCGACACTGCTGCGGGGGCCGGTGCCGCCATCTTGGCGATATCGACCGCTGGGCGCGTATCGGGCGCGTCCGCCGTTCCCGACTGATCGACGTCGGCCAGCGAGGTCCCGGTCGACCCAGGGGTGGGCGCTGTCGGATCCTGCGCCAGCCAGAACCAACTGCCGCCCAGACCCGCCATCAACAGCACGGCGCCCGCACCCACCGCCCACGGGGCGCGGCGCGGGCGCCGCGGCGTACCGAACTGCGCATGCAGACTCGGCGGCAGGCCGCGTCGGCGTTCGGCCTCGGATTTCTTCAGCGCATCCAGTATCAGGGACATACATCAACCTCGGGGCAATTCCAGGCGCGCAAGGCGCGGGCCTTCCTCATCGAAACTGGCCAGGGCCATCTGTGTTTCCGGCCCGGCAATGCCATCTGCGACCAGCCCCAAACGAATCTGCAAACGTCGTAAGCGGCGTTCCAACTCTGTATCGAAGACTTCGCCCTGTCCAATCGGGCCTTCCAGACCCTCTTGGACCTCAGCGGCGGCCAATCGTTCACGCAACCAGTTTACGCCGGGTCCGCGATCGCCGTTGCGCAGGGTGGCCGGCACCCACTCTGGTGCACGCCACATGACCCGATAGTCTCCCAACCAATGCAGTTCGATCAAGGACCGCGGCAGAGTCAGGGTTTCACCACCAAGCTCGATTCGGGCCTGCCGCTCATCCAGCGCCAATAGAACCGCCGAGGCAAAGCCGCTCTCGCCGCGCAATCGCAGGATGACCGGACGGCCCAGCTTGCCCAGCCGTCCCAGCGGCCCGGAGGCGCGCAGACAGTTGATGCCGGGCTCGATGCGACCACCACAAGCGGCCAGTCTGGTCAGCTGATCGGCGTCCGCCGGCCAAGACCAAAGCTCGGCGAGACGCTGCCAGGGGCGCATGTCCGACTCTTCATGGCTCGCCAGCAGACGCTGCAGTGCTTCCGAGGGGGCCTCGGCCGGCGCCACAGGCGCATCGGCAGCCACCGCCTCGGTCGCCGGATCGGACGCGCGCGGCCAGCGCCATGCGACCAGCGACAGGGCGATCAGCGCCAGCGCCGCCGCCACACTCATCCACAGCCGGCGGCGGCGACGTGAGCCGCCATGCAGTGCCTCATCGGCAGCCTCGTCAATGACCCGCTCATTGATGCTGTCCAGCGAGCGCGCATACCCGGCCACCAGCGCCCGGTCGGCGATCACGTTGATCAGCCTGGGCACACCCCCGGAGCGACGGTGCAGGGTACGCAGCGCCAGGCGGGTGAATGGCAAGCGCTCACTGCCCACCACGTGCAGCCGATGACGCACATAGGTTTCGGTCTCGTCGGCATCCAGCGGTGTCAGGTGATAGCGCGCGGTGATGCGTTGTGCCAGCTGTCGCAAGTCTGGCCTGTCCAGTAACTCGCGCAATTCCGGCTGGCCCAGCAGGATGATCTGCAGCAGCTTTTGCGTGGCCGTTTCCAGATTGGTCAGCAAGCGCACCTGCTCCAGCGAGTCGACCGACAGGTTCTGGGCCTCGTCGATGATCACCACCACCCGCTCGCCGGCGGCGTGCGCCTTGAGCAGAAAGGCGTTCAGTCGATCCGTCAGCGTCTTCAGACTGCCGCGCGCATCCTCGATTTCGATGTGCAGCTCTTCGCAGATGGTTTCGAGCAGTTCCACCGGGCTCAGCAGTGGATTGAGCAACAAGGCCACGCGGGTCTTGTCGGGCAGTTGTTCCAGCAGCAGCCTGCACAAGGTGGTCTTGCCAGTGCCAACCTCGCCGGTCAGCTGCACGAAACCGCCAGAGCCCCCCTGACCGACGCCGTACAACAGATGTGCCAGTCCGTCCCGGTGGCGCTCGCTCAAATAGACGAAGCGCGGATCCGGGGTAATGGAGAAAGGTGCCTCGGAGAGGCCGTAGAAGTCTAGGTACATCGCGCCATTCTAGCGTGCCTGTAGTCAAGGGACTGCCGCCCGCCGGGAAAGTTCGTCCACGGCACAGGTGCTTGCTCCGGCAAGGCGGCTGCGCTACCTTGCGCGCCCATGAGCACGACCGAATCCAAACCCGTGACGCAGCCGGGCGCCATCGCCGATTTCGAGAAGTCGCTGGACGAGCTCGAATCGCTGGTGGCGCGCATGGAGCACGGTGAGCTGACTCTGGAAGATTCGGTCAAGGCCTTTGAACGCGGCATGCTGCTGTACCAGAACTGCCAGCAGGCGCTGAACGAGGCCGAACTTCGTGTCGATCTGTTGCTCAAGGGCAATGACCCCAGCGGTCGCGTGCGGCTGGACCCGGAAACACCCTGAGCCGCACCACGATGCCTTTCCCGGTCCTGGATTTTCTCGCCGAAGCGGCCGAGCGCGCCGAGCGCGCGCTGCAGGTCTCGTTGCCGGCAGCTGAACAACTTCCCGAGCGCCTGCACCAGGCCATGCGCTACAGCGTGCTGGGTGGCGGCAAGCGCTTGCGTCCGGCCCTGGTCTACGCCGCCGGCAAGGCGCTCAATGCCCCGCCGGAGCTGCTCGATCCACCTGCCGCAGCGGTGGAGATCATCCACGCCTATTCATTGATCCACGACGATCTTCCGGCGATGGACAACGATGAGTTGCGCCGGGGCAAGCCTACCTGCCATATCGCATTTGGCGAAGCCGAGGCGATCCTGGCGGGAGACGCCCTGCAGGCCCTGGCTTTCGAAGTGCTGGCCAGCGCCTCCGGTCTGTGGCCGGCCAAGGCGCAGCTGGCCATGCTTCGACTACTGGCGAGCGCCTGCGGATCGCGTGGGATGGCCGGTGGACAGGCCATAGATCTGGCCGCCGTTGGACAGACCCTGACCCTCAATGAGCTGGAGCGGATGCATCGCTACAAGACCGGTGAACTGATCCGCGCCTCGGTACTGCTCGGCGCCCTGGCGGCCGGCGTTCCTGAATCTAGCCAGGAGTACGCGGCGCTGGACCGCTACGGCCGGGAGCTGGGCTTCGCCTTCCAGATTCATGACGACATCCTCGATGTGCTCGGCACCACCGAGGTCCTCGGCAAGCCCCAGGGCTCGGATCTGGCCCGCGGCAAGCCGACCTATCCGGCCCTGGTCGGCATCGAAGAATCACGACGCCTGACACAGCAGCATCTGGCGGCCGCCATAGACGCGCTTGCTGAATTCGACCACCAGGCCGACACGCTGCGCGGGCTGGCTCACTACGTGGCCGAGCGCGAGAGTTGAGGCTGGTTGCTGGTTGGCAAGGGCGATCTCACGCGGAGGCGCGGAGGACGCGGAGGGGAGCCTTCTTACGTAGCTCACGTTGGCCGCGTAGCGGGCTACGTGACGCTCTACGTGTGGTAGCTCGTGCAGGTCCGGACTTGTCCGGCCACTCCCGGAGAAGGGACCAGACGAGAAGCGTCCAGACAAGTCTGGACCCACAAAAGCCCGCCCTGAACTGCTCTTCCCGCACCAACACCAACAACCAACATCCGCTCATACCAACAACCGACAACCGGCAACCGACAACCAACAACCCGCTCTCACCCCGCCTTGCGGGTGTTCTTCGCCACATAGCGCAGCAGTTCGCGGAAATACAGGCCCGGCATCCAGCGCTTCAGCCACCAGCGGATGCGGGTGTCCTTGTGCGGCAGCAGCAGAAAGCGACCGCGCTCGCTCTCCTCAATGGTGTAGCGCGCGACGTCAGCGGCATTGATCGGGCTGCTTTCCATGAGTTTCGCGGCCACATGCTTGAGCGGCACATCGTTCTCGCCCTGGAAGGACTGCAGCAGATTGGTCTTGAAGAAACTCGGACACAGCACGCTGACGTGAATGCCCTTGGGCTGCAGTTCGGCGCGCATGCCCTCGGAGAGGGCCACCACGCCGGCCTTGGACACGCCATAGGCGCCCAGACCCGGAGCGCCTGCCAGCCCGGCAAAGGAAGCGACGTTGATGACCCGACCGCTGCCCTGCGCCTCCATCATCGGCACAAACTCACGCACGCCGCGAACCACGCCCATCAGGTTGATGTTGATGGTGCGCTGCCATTCCGCAGCGCTGGTGCGGGCGCACTCGCCCCCACAGGCGATGCCGGCATTGTTGACCAGCACGTCCAGCCCTGACCAGGCGCCCATGACCTGAGCCTTGAGCGCCGCCATGGCGGCGTCCGAGCCGACGTCGGCGACGAGAGCCAGATGTCCGCCTCCTGGCAACAGACGCACGGTTTCGTCGGCCCGATCGGCGTAGAGATCGACACAGGCGACCCGATCACCGCGTCGGGCATAGCACAGCGCCAGCTCACGGCCCAATCCGCTGCCCGCACCGGTCACCAGTACCCGCTGCCCCGCCATCATCTGTCCCCTTGGATGGATCACGATCTAGTGTGGTGTGTCATGAACAGGTTGAAGTAATTTCCGATGGATTTCGGCCCGAGGCAAGGCGCGAGGAGAAGTCATGGCAGCGCTATGGCGCCGACGAGCAACGCAGCATCGGAGTCGAAAGACGCGGAAATAATTCAAGGTATTTATGACACGCCGCACTAGCATGCAGACTCGGAGCCATCCACTCAAGCCAAAGCTCAGGAGAATTGCATGTCCGCCGCCACTTTCGATCTTTCCGGCAAGACCGCCCTGATCACCGGCGCCAGCCGCGGCATCGGCGAAGCCACGGCGCGCCTGCTGGCTACACACGGCGCCCGGGTGATCATCTCCAGCCGCAAGCAGGATGCCTGCGAGGCAGTGGCCCAGAGCATCCGCGATGACGGCGGCGAGGCTGTCGCGGTAGCCGCCCACATCGGCGAGCCGGAAGCCATCGACGCATTGTTCGCGGAGCTGGATCAGAAAGGTCTGACACCGCAATTGCTGGTCAACAACGCCGCCGCCAATCCCTACTTCGGGCCCATGCTCGACATGGGACTGGACGCCTATCACAAGACCGTCGACGTCAATATCCGCGGCTACTGGTACATGACCCAGCAGGCCGCCAAACGCATGAAGCAGGGCGGTTCCATCGTCAACATCGCCAGCGTCAACGGCGTGCGCCCGGCCTGGGGCCAGGGCGTCTATTCCTTCTCCAAGGCCGCCATCATTTCGATGACCCAGGCCTGGGCCAAGGAACTGGCGCAGCAGCAGATCCGAGTCAATGCGGTACTGCCGGGCCTGACCGACACCAAGTTCGCCAGCGCCATCACTCAAACACCGGCCATCCTCAAGATGATCATGCCGCTGATACCGCAGCAACGCATGGCCCAACCCGATGAAATCGCCCCCGCAGTGCTCTATCTGCTCAGTCCCGGCGCGGCTTATGTCACCGGCACCGTACTGCCGGTGGATGGCGGGTATCTGGCCTGAGGGCGCGGGGCACGGGGCACGGGGCACGGGGCACGGGGCACG
>JACKOW010000024.1 GCA_024234055.1 Rhodanobacteraceae bacterium | reverse complement strand
TACTGAGGGCACGAGGGCGAGAGGGCGAGAGGGCACGAGGGCACGCAGAAGCAGGTTCGGAGCGATCGTGAGCGCTTGCGTGCCCTCTTGCCCTCGTTCCGACCTGCCCTCGCACGCCTTGAAGTAGGTCACGTTGGCCCGCAGGGCCTACGTGACGGCAGAGTGCAGGAACATCGCCTATCTCAGCAGCGAACTGACGCGGACCCCGCAGGAGAGGCCGCCGCACCAGGGCTGTCCGTTGGTCGGGGCTGTCTCGACGCCAAAGCTGACGTTGAAGAAGTAGGTCTGGCCGGGTTCCAGCAGACATCCCTGGCCATTGGGATCGGTGGTGAAGTCCAGCGCATTCGCGGCGGCAGGCCCTGCGAGGCAGGACGGTGGATTGATCGGGTACACCGACGGGCAGCGCGAGAGGCTGATTACCGATTCACCGATGACATCGAGGTCGTTCTGAACCTGCAGTGTGCCGCTCTGCGGCGTCATTGGAGCTTGAAACGCGAATACGCTGCTGCCGTTCGATGGCACGATGATGCGGTGCACACCGAAGACCGAAGGAAATGACCCGGAAAAAGTGCCGGCCCAGGCGCTGGTCGAGGTAATGCTCAACACCTGATGCGGACAGGTCTCGAAACCATCGCCGTCAAAACCCAGTACCTGAGCGTGGGCCGGGGAAAGCGCCAGTCCGATCATCCCCGCCAGAAGTATCCGCAAACGCATGGCCGTGGCTCCTTGTTGGAATCTCCAGTCGCCACATTAGTCTCAAATTGTAAACGGATCAAGGCTTGCCAGCAGGCGTCTGCCAGCGGCAAGCCTTGCTTGGCGATCGGGTCGCGGCTCGCTGACCGGGCTCAGCCTTCGCCACCGCTGTGGCAGGCGGCGCGACCGAGGATCGAGGCGGTGGCAATCAGTTCTTCCAGCAGCGCCATCGAGACCTTGCCCGATACTGCAAACGGGTCAAGCACTGCGCGTTCCGAGTATTTCAGCAGCAGCGAGGGGTTGATCTTGGCCAGATTGACCTGACCCATGGTCCAGCCGGCAAAACGGCGCTCGGTGACCTCTTCGTAATGCAGGATCACTACATGCTCGTGGCGCGGGTCCCGGGTGATCTGGTTGTACAGCGCATTGACGGCGTCGCGACCGCCTTCCAGCACCTGCAGGAAGACATCGCCACCGTGGCAGAGGATGCCGGTGATGCCACTCTCGGGATTGTGCTTGCGCGACGAGGCCAGGATGGCTTCGATCATCTTCGGCGTGAGCTTGGCACTGGTGCGACTGGCGTACAGCAAACGAACCAACATGACGATAGCCTCAGGATTTGTTGCGGTTGAGCAGGCTCAGGAATTCCCGACGCAAATTGGCGTCCTTCAGGAATGAGCCACGCATGACGCTGTTGATCATCTTCGAATCCATGTCCTTGACGCCGCGCCAGTGCATGCAGAAATGGTCGGCCTCCATCACCAGCGCCAGGCCATCGGGCTGCATCATGTCGTAGAGCAGGCTGGACAACTGGGTCACGGCCTCCTCCTGGATCTGCGGCCGGCTCATCACCCACTCGGTCAGGCGCGCGTACTTGGACAGCCCGATCAGATTGGAATGCTCGTTGGGCATCACCCCGATCCAGACCTTGCCCAGAATCGGGCAGAAATGATGCGAACAGGCACTGCGCACCGTGATCGGGCCGACGATCATCAGCTCGTTCAGCTGCTCGACATTGGGAAACTCGGTGACCGGCGGTGCCGCCACATAACGCCCGCGGAAGACCTCATTGAGATACATCTTGGCCACGCGCCGGGCCGTGTCCTGGGTGTTGTGATCGCTGTCGGTGTCGATCACCAGCGTGCGCAAGACCCCGGCCATCTGCTGCTGGACTTCGGTCAGCAACTCATCCAGCTCGCCCGGTTCGATGAACGCGGCGATGTTGTCATTGGCATTGAAGCGCTGACCGGAGGCCAGGATACGCGCTCGAATGCGTTCCGAGGCCGAGGACTCGGCAGCGGAGGCTGTGGCAGCAGCCGCGGCGGGCAACTTCTTGGGCATGCTTGGGTTCCGCGTAAGATTCCAGACAATGCTGGCATATTGCGCCGATCGGCGCGAATGCGGCGTGTCGGTGTGGCCCGTTGCTTGCCAACGCAGACCAGCAAGGGTCCGCTGCACTATGCTTGACCGCTGACACTGAACCACTGACGCCCACCACCAATGCCCGCTTTCGAATACCAGGCGCTGGATCAGGCCGGTCGCACCCACAAGGGCGTGCTTCAGGGAGACACGCCCAAGGCCGTGCGCCAGGTGTTGCGCGATCAGGGGCTGGTGCCGCTGGAGATGTCCGAAGTCCGCGAACAGGCGCCACGGCGCGAGTTCAAGGAGTTGTTCGGGCGCGGCATTGCGGCCTCGGACCTCGCCGTGCTGACGCGGCAGTGGGCGACGTTGGTCCGTGCCGGCCTGCCGCTGGACGAGGCGCTGTCGGCGCTGGCCGAACAGAGCGGTGATGCCCGCGCCCAGCGCATGCTGGTGGCGGTGCGTTCCAAGTTGATGGAAGGCCGCACCCTGGCCGATTGTCTGGGCGACTTCCCGGAGAGCTTCCCCGAGCTCTACCGCTCGGCGGTGGCGGCCGGCGAGCAGTCGGGCAAGCTTGATCGGGTGCTCGAACGCCTGGCCGGATTCCTCGAAGAGCGCCAGCAGATCGGCCAGCGCGTGATCGCCGCCCTGATCTATCCGGCGCTGCTGTCGCTGGTGGCCTTCGCCATCGTGGCCGGCTTGCTGGGTTATGTGGTGCCGCAGGTGGTTGGCGTGTTCGAACAACTGCAGACCGAGTTGCCCTGGCCTACGCGCATGTTGCTGGCGATGAGTGCCTTCGTGCGCACTTTCGGGCCGTGGTTGCTGATGGCCGCCGTGGCCGCGCTGGTGGCCTTCAGACTGGCGCTGGCGCGACCGGCTTTCCGCAGCCGCTGGCACGCCTTGCTGATGCGGGTGCCCCTGATCGGCCAGTTGCTGCGGGCCCAGGACACGGCGCGCTTCTCGCGGACGCTGTCGATTGCTACCGCCGCCTCGGTGCCCTTGCTGGAAGCGCTGCGTCTGGGCTCCGCCACGCTGACCTTGCTGCCGCTGCGAGAAGCCATCAGCGCCGCCATCGCCCGCGTGCGCGAGGGCGGCAGCCTGAGCCGGGCGCTGGCCGAAAGCGGACGTTTTCCACCGCTGCTGACGCGACTGGTGGGCAGCGGCGAGAAGAGCGGCGAACTGGAACCCATGCTCGATCACGCTGCCGATCTGCAGGAAAAACAGGTGCAGGGCGCCCTGGGCGCCTTCGTTGCCATCCTCGAACCGCTGCTGATCGTGGTCATGGGCGCACTGGTGCTGTTCATGGTGCTGGCCATCCTGCTGCCGATCTTCGAGATGAATCAGATCATTCGCTGAGGCCCCTGCGGATCTTCGATATCCGGGCGTCGACGCGATAGAGCCCCGCTGAGCCGCTGCGCGGCACAACGGGCTACACGCTCTTGGCGCGATGACGGGACAGCGTCCAGACGAGTCTGAACCTGCAAGCGACCGAAGCCCGTAGCCTTTCCCCGTGCCCCGTGCCCCGTGCCCCGTCGCCCCTGCCTACGCAGCTGCCGCCATCGCCGCAAGCCGGCCCTCAATGGGCGCCTGCCCAAACCAGCCGAGTTCGCTGGCCAATGCCGCAACCTCACCGATGTACAGCAACGACGGTGATTTCAGCTGGTGATCGCGCGCCAGTTCCGGCAATTCCGCCAGCGTGCCGACGATGACCCGCTGTTCGCGGCGCGAGCCGTTCTCGACCAGCGCCACCGGGGTATCGGCGCTGCGGCCGTGTTCGAGCAGCCGTTGGCGCACGATGTCCAGTTGCGCCCTGGCCATGTACAGCGCCAGGGTCTGGCGCTCCACGGCCAGAGCGCGCCAATCCAGGGTATCGATGGAGCGGGCGCAATGGGCGGTGGCCAGGCGCACCGACTGGGCGTGGTCACGATGGGTCAGCGGGATGCCGGCATAGGCGGCGCAGGCCACCGCTGCGGTGATCCCCGGCACGACCGCATAGGCAATGCCCGCTGCGCGCAGCGCTTCGAGTTCCTCACCGCCGCGGCCGAACACAAAGGGATCACCGCCCTTCAGGCGTACGACCACCTGACCACGGCGCGCATGCGCGATCATCAGGGCATGGATGTCTTCCTGGGCGGTACTGTGTCCATGGCCGTGCTTGCCGACGGCGATGCGCTCGGCGTCGCGGCGAGCCAATTCCAGCACTTCGGCGCTGACCAGCTGATCGTGCAGGATCACATCGGCCTGCTGCAGCGCCCGCAGCGCGTCCAGCGTCAGCAAGCCGGCCGCGCCCGGGCCGGCGCCTACCAGGATCACCCGACCGCGCCTTGCCGCGGCGGGCTGGGCCAAGGTGCGCAACAGCTCCTGTTCTGCCTCGGCCACGCGCCCGGCGTCGACCAGTGCCGAAACCTGTCCCTGCAGCAGTTCATCGTAAAAGGCGCGGCGCCGCCCCAGATCGGGAAAGGCCGCGCGGATGCGCGTGCGGCAACGATCGAACAAGCCCGCCAGTACGCCCAACGAAGGTGTCAGCCAACGCTCCAGGCGCTCACGCACCAGCCGGGCCAGCATCGGTGCGCTGCCACCGGAGGACACCGCGATCATGAGCGGGGAGCGGTCAATGACGGCCGGCACCTGAAAGCTGGACAGCGGCGCGTCATCGACGACATTGACCCAGATCTGACGCCGGCCTGCGGCCTCGGCCACCCGCCGGTTCAAGGCCGGGTCATCGGTCGCCGCCACCACCAGCCAGACGCCGTCGAGCTGCTGCGGCGTGAACTGCAAGGCCCGATGCTGCAGGCGTCCATCGCGCCTGCATTGCGCCAGCAGTGGCGTCAGCCGCGTCGCCACCACATCAACTTCGGCCCCGGCTCGCAGCAGCATCTCGATCTTGCGCTCGGCGACGTTTCCGGCACCGATCACCAGCACACGCCGGTCCTTGAGGTCGGCAAACAGCGGATACAGGTTCATGAGCGCCGCCAGGATTCGGGAGGATTTGAGCTTATGGACGTGTAGACGTCTGTAGAAATGAGCTGTGAGTGTGAGCTTATGCCTTGGGGGCATATGGGGTGTCGGTTGTTGGTTGTTGGTTGTTGGTCGTCGGGGCTCGGCTCTTGTGGGTCCAGACTTGTCTGGACCCACAAGAGCCGCGTGCCCTGTGCCCTGTGCCCCATGCCCCGTGCCCCATGCCCCATGCCCCGTGTCCCTTGCCCCGTGCCCGCCCCTTGCCCCGCCTCACCACGCCGCCTAGAATCAGCCGTCTAGACGTCTAAACATCCAATCCCATGACCCTGGTGCAACTGCGTCATCTGATCGCCATCGTCGATGCCGGTCTCAACCTCACGGTGGCGGCAGAGCGCGTGCATGCCACGCAGCCCGGTTTGTCCAAGCAGCTGCGGGCGCTCGAAGATGAGCTCGGATTTCCGGTGTTTCTGCGCAACGGCAAGCGCCTGACCGGGCTGACCGAACTCGGCAGCGAAGTGACCGCGCGGGCCCGGCTGATCGTTGATCAGGCCCGCAGCATCCGCGCCTTTGCCGCCAACACCCGCGCCGAAACCGATGGCGAGCTGCGCGTGGTCTGCACCCACACGCTGGCGCGCTTCGTGTTGCCCGAAGCCTTGGGTGAGCTGCGCCGTCGCTATCCGCGGGTGCGTCTGGCCATCGAAACCACGGATCCGGCTCGGATCGTCGAGGCGCTGGGCGGTGGCGATGTCGATGTGGCCCTGTCGAGCAGCGCCGGCCTGCCACCCGAAACCGGGCTGGCGGTGCCGCTGTTCCGCTGGCGCCGGGTGGCGCTGGTACCGGCCACCCATGTGCTGGCCAGGCGCAAGGTGTTGCGACTGGTCGACCTGGCCCAGCATCCGCTGCTGGTCTATCCGTCGACCGTGCGCCCGGGCTCCTCGCTGGCCGAGGCCTTTGCCGATCAAGGCCTGGATCCCGACTACGCGGTGACCGCCAGTGATGCCGAACTGATCCGCACCTATGTGGAACAAGGCATCGGCATCGGCATCGTCGCCGACCTCGCTGCCCATCGACTGCCGCCCGGCGTGCGTGCCATTCCGCTGGAAATGGCGCTGGCGCCCTGCACCACCTATGCACTGCTGCCGGCCAACCGGGTGCCACGCGACTACACGCTGGGATTGCTGCGCGGACTGGCGCCCAAGCTGGATCTGGCGGCGCTTCGGCGGGTGCTGGCGGGGCTGGAGAAGGCAAATTTCCCGGAGGCCGACTGGTTCAAGGGTGAGAGCCTGGACCTTGCGAGCCGCGTGGCGATCTAGGGGCTACCGCGGAGCAAGCGCCCGCATGGGAACGTGCGGGTGCATCAGAGCATCGCGGGCAGAGCCCGCTCCCACAGGTCGCCGCTGGGATCGCCGAGTTGTACTCGGCGCTGTTGATCTTCGCCCCGCCGACCCGGGTGCGCCTTGGCTTGCCCGGGCTACTCCACTGCCGACGACCAAAGCATCGCGGGCAGAGCCCGCTCCCACAGGTCGCCGCCGGGATCGCCGAGTTGCACTCGGCGCTGTTGATCTTCGCGCCGCCGACCCGGGTGCGCCTGCGGCTTGCCCGGACTAATTCATTGACGACGACCAACGCATCGCGTGCAGCGCTCGCTCTCACCAAACTGGCCGCAAGCAGTTGAATCAAACCTTTTCCGCAAAGGACGCAAAGTAAGGCGATTCCAAGGCTTCGGTTGGTGGTGTCGCCAGGCATCGTGTTCAGCCGGACAACCATTGAAACCTTCGCGTCCTTTGCGTCTTTTGCGGACAAAATGGGAAACCGCGAGATCGCCGCCAGTTTGATGCGCAAATAGGCGCACCGCCAAGGGCGAACGGCACTCGCTACTCGCTACAGCTCCGTATGCAACCCGCACTCGCGCTTGATGCCACCGAAACGGGTGTCTTCCTCGCGCATGCCGCTGCCCAGCGGTGTCGTGGAATGGACATCGCCGATGGAGACATAGCCGCGCGCCCACAGTGGGTGGTAGGGCAAGCGGTGTTTGCTGAGGTAGGTGAAGATCTCTCGATCGCTCCAGTCGGCGATCGGGTGGACCTTGGCTCGACCCTGGCGCCAGCTCAGGAAGGGCGTATCGCTGCGTGTGCTGGCCTGACTGCGGCGCAGGCCGGCGAACCAGGTGCCGATATCCAGCTCGGCCAGCGCCCGCTGCATCGGTTCGATCTTGTTGATCTGATGGTAGCGATCGAGCCCGGCCACGCCCTGCTCCCAGAGCTTGCCGTAGCGCGCTTCCTGCCAGCCGGGGCTGGTGTCGGCCCGATAGACCTTGAGATTCAGATGGAGCCTGGAGCTGAGCTGGTCGATGAACTGGTAGGTCTCGGGAAACAGATAGCCAGTGTCGATCAGGATCACCGGGATACCCGGCGCGCGCTCGTTCACCAGATGCAGCATCACGGCCGATTGCGCGCCGAAGCTGGAACTGAGGGCGTGATTGCCGGGCAGCTGTGCCAAGGCCTGTTCCACGCGCGCGCCGGCGTCGAGCCGGGCGAGTTGGCTGTCATCGAGCGTGACGATCTTTCTGAGGGCACTCACGTGGCCGTCTCCGTCAGCAGTACACGGTGGGCAAAATCGCCGAAGGCCTCGGCCGGGTGGCGCTCGGCCAGCCAGCGCGCGAAGCTCTGATCGAGCACGCGCAGGATCTCGGGCACGTCGATGTTTTCGCGGTAGAGGCGATTGAGGCGCTCGCCGAAGGCGTCGCCGCCCAGCTGCAGGTTGTAGCGACCCGGCGCCTTGCCGACGAGGGCAATCTCGGCCAGATAGGGGCGCGAGCAGCCATTCGGGCAGCCAGACAGGCGCAGGCTGACCGACTCATCGGGCACGCCGTGGCGGGCCAGCAGCGCCTGTACCTGGGCGCTGAATTCCTTCAGATAACGCTCGGCTTCGGCCATCGCCAGCGGGCAGGTCGGCAGCGCCACGCAGGCCAGCGCATTCAGTTCCAGCGGACTGCGCTGCAGCAACTCGGCGAGCCCGGTGTCGATGAACAATCGCTCGATCTCGGGGCGGTCCTCGGGGGCGATGCCGGCCACGATCAGGTTCTGATTGGCGGTGATGCGGAAGTCGCCGCGATGCACTTCGGCGATCTGCCGCAGGGCGCTGAGCAGCTGGCCGTCGTGGCGATCGGCAATGCGGCCGGCCGACAGACGCAGGGTCAGATGCCAGCGACCATCGCTGCCCTGGATCCAGCCGAAGCGGTCGCCGCGGGCCGTGAATCGGACCGGTCTGGCGGCTTCGAAAGCGACGCCGCTGCGGCGCTCGACCTCGGCCCTGAACCAGTCCACGCCGAGGCGGTCGATGGTGTACTTGAGCCGGCTCAGGCGGCGATCGGCGCGGTCGCCATGGTCGCGCTGGGTGGTCAGCACTGCTTCGGCGACCGCGATCTCGCGGCCACGCGGCACATAACCGAGCACACTCGCGGCGCGGGCGTAGGTGCGGGCATCGCCGTGGGTCATGCCCAGGCCGCCGCCGACCGTGACGTTGTAGCCCAGCACCACGCCGTCCTCAACGATGGCCACATAGCCGAGATCGTGGGCATAGACGTCGACATCGTTCTGCGGCGGCACCACGAAGGCAGTCTTGAACTTGCGCGGCAGATAGGTGGGACCGTACAGCGGCTCGTGTTCGGGCGTACCGGCCACCGGCTCTTCGTCCAGCCAGATCTCGTGATAGGCGCGGGTTTTCGGCAGCAGCGCCTCGGAGAGGGCCACGGCGTCGGCGTAGACCTGCGCGTGGGCCGCGCTTTCGATGGGATTGGCCGAGACCAGCACATTGCGGTTGACGTCGCCGCAGGCGGCAATGGTGTCGATCAGACTCTGGTTGATCGCCTGCAAGGTAGCCTTGAGTTCGCGCTTGATGACCCCGTGCAGCTGGATCGCCTGACGCGTGGTCAGCCGCAGGCTGCCGCCGCCGTAGCGACGGGCGATGGCATCAAAAGCCAGCCATTGCGCCGGGCTGACCACGCCGCCCGGCGTGCGCGTGCGGATCATGAAGGAGTAGTTCGGCTCCAGCTTCTGCTCGGCGCGTTCCTCGCGCAGATCGCGATCATCCTGCTGGTAGCTGCCATGGAACTTGAGCAGGGTCTGGTCGGGCTCGCGCAGGGCGCCGGTCCAGGCGTCGGCCAGGCTCTCGACCAGAGTACCGCGCAGACCGCGGCTCTCGGCCTTGATGGTTTCGACCGGGGACAACACCGCACTCATGACTGGCCGCCGGCAAGAAAATGACGTAGGTCACGTTGAGCGCGCAGCGATCTACGTGACATCGGTGACGAAGAAGGTTCGTGGCCGGCCGATGTCACGTAGCCGATGAAGCCGGCAACGTGACCTACGAATGTCGTCATATGATTCATGCTCATCTCAATACACATCCCGCTGGTAGCGCCCGGCGCTGGCCAGCGCATCCAGCTCATCGCTGGCGGCCTCGGCGTCGATGCCGCGAATACGGGCAATGGACTCGATCAGCGCCTGCTCGACGTCGCGGGCCATGCGCCTGGCATCGCCGCACACATAGAGATGGGCGCCGGCGTCAATCCAGCTGACCCATTCACGGGCCTGCTCCGCCAGCACGTGCTGCACATAGCGGCGTTCGGGCTGATCGCGCGAGAAGGCCACATCCAGCCGCTGCAGCTGGCCGCGCTTGAGGGCGCTCAGCCATTCGGTCTGATAGAGAAACTCGCGACGCAGATGACGATGGCCGAAGAACAGCCAGTGCCGTCCGCTGGCGCCCTCGGCCAGGCGTTGCTGCAGGAAGGCGCGGAAAGGAGCGAC
>JACKOW010000023.1 GCA_024234055.1 Rhodanobacteraceae bacterium | reverse complement strand
CCCGCGTTCCCTCATGAAATATGCGGGCTAGGGCCGGTAAGCGAGCGGAGCGGCGTCACGTAGGCCCTTTGGGCCAACGTGACCTACACCAAAGTAGCGACCGACACCAGGTAAGCAAACTAACGCGCAAAACCCTCGGCACAGGCCTGCAGTCGGTCGTACTGCAGGCGCTTCTGGTCGGGCGACGCAAAGCTGGCCTCGAAGCTGTTGCGCGCCAGGGTCAGGGCATCGCTGGCGCTGAGCGGCAGGGCTTCGAAGGTCTCGATGAAATTCTGGTTCAGGTAGCCGCCGAAATAGGCCGGATCATCGGAATTGACGGTCGCTACCAGACCCAGGTCCAGCATCTGCTTGAGATTGTGCTGGGCCAGATGATCGAACACGCAGAGTTTGACATTGGACAGCGGACACACCGTCAACGGCACCCGTTCGCGTACCAGACGGGCGACCAGGTCCGGATCTTTCACTGACTGCACGCCGTGGTCGATGCGCTCGACCTTGAGCACATCGAGCGCACTCCAGATGTAGGCGGGCGGACCTTCTTCACCCGCATGAGCGACCGCGCGCAGCCCGAATTTCCGGGCCTCCGCAAAGACCCGCGCGAACTTTTCCGGCGGATGTCCGACTTCGCTGGAATCCAGGCCCACGCCGATGAACTTGCCCAGGTGCGGACGGGCTTCCTCCAACGTGGCAAAGGCTGAGGCTTCATCCAGATGACGCAGAAAACACAGAATCAGTTCGGCCTGGATGTTGAGCTCACGCTGGGCCTGGTCGCAGGCCCGGCGCAATCCGTCGATGACGGCGCTGAAGGGCACGCCGCGATCGGTGTGCGTCTGCGGATCGAAGAACAGCTCGGCGTGGGTGATGTGGTCGGCCTTGGCGCGCAGAAAATAGGCCCAGGCCATGTCGTAGAAGTCCTGCTCGGTGAGCAGCACGCTGGCGCCGGCGTAGTAGATGTCGAGGAAGCTCTGCAGATTGGTGAAGGCATAGGCTGCGCGCAGGGCGTCGACACTGGCGTAGGGCAGTGACACCCGGTTGCGCTCGGCCAGGGCAAAGATCAGCTCCGGTTCCAGCGAGCCTTCGATGTGGATATGCAGCTCAGCCTTGGGCATGCCGCGGACAAAGGCCGACAACTGCTCCGGCGCCATTTGCAATTCGCTCATCGACGACTCCGCTGTGAATGTTTCGATGGTCCGAGGATGCCGGATGGCGCGCGGAGCAACCAGCCCCGAGCGCCATCGGTGGCCGGACTGGCGTCAGACCGTCCCCGGATTCGGGCGCTCGGCGTCGATGCCGTACTTGGCAATGGCATCGGCGACCCGCTGGCGTTCGATCGTGCCCTCATCCGCCAATGCCGACAGCGCGGCCACGGCAATCTGGTAGCGGTCGACCTCGAAGAAGCGACGCAAGTTGTCGCGAGTGTCGGAGCGACCGAAGCCGTCGGTGCCGAGCACGGTGTAGCGCATGCCATGTGGCAGATAGGGGCGGATCTGCTCGCCGTACGCGCGCACATAGTCGGTCGCCGCCACGGCAGGCCCGCCGGCCTTGGCCAGCACCTGCGCAACATAGGGCACGCGCGGCTTGGCCAGCGGATGCAGGCGGTTGTGACGCTCGACATCCACACCATCGCGGCGCAGCTCGTTGAAGCTGGGACAGCTGTAGATGTCCGCGGCCACGCCGAAATCCTTGGCCAGCAACTCCGCCGCCGCCATAGCTTCCCGCAGGATCGTGCCCGACCCCAACAGATTGACGTGCGGCTGCGACTTCTTGCTCTTGCTCTTCGAGTCCCGAGTCCCGAGTCCCGAGTCCCGCAAGAGGTACATCCCCTTGATGATCCCCTCGGCCGCACCCTCCGGCATCTCCGGGTGCACGTAGTTCTCGTTCATCAGGGTGATGTAGTAGTACTCGTCCTGCTGCTCGGTGAGCATGCGCTGCATGCCGTACTGCAGGATCACCGCCACTTCGAAGGCGAAGGTCGGATCGTAGCTCCTGCAGTTGGGAATGGCGCCGGCCAGCAGATGCGAGTGGCCGTCTTCATGCTGCAGGCCTTCGCCGTTGAGCGTGGTGCGACCGGCAGTGGCACCGAGCAGGAAGCCGCGGGCGCGCATGTCGCCGGCCAGCCAGGCCAGATCGCCGACGCGCTGCATGCCGAACATCGAGTAGAAGATGAAGAAGGGCAGCATCTGCAGATTGTTGGTGCTGTAGCTGGTCGCCGCCGCCAGCCAGGAGCTGAAGGCACCGGCCTCGGTGATGCCTTCCTGCAGCACCTGACCGGCCTGATCCTCGCGGTAGTACATCAGCTGATCGGCATCCATCGGCTTGTACTTCTGGCCGAAGGGCGCATAGATGCCGATCTGCCGGAACAGGCCTTCCATGCCGAAGGTGCGGGCCTCGTCGGCGACGATGGGCACCACACGCGGACCCACGGCCTTGTCGCGCAGGATCACGTTCAGCGCCTGCACAAAGGCCATCGTGGTGCTGATCTCGCGCTCGCCGGACGCCTTCAGCAGGCGCTCGAACACGCTCAGCGGCGGCGTCGGCAGCGATTCATCGGTCTTGCGCCGGCGCTGCGGCAGATAACCGCCCAGCGCGGCCCGGCGCGCCTGCAGATACTTGATCTCGGGTGAGTCCGCACCCGGATGGTAGTAGGGCACCTGTTCCAGCTGGTCGTCCGGAATCGGAATGTTGAAGCGATCACGGAAGGCCCGGATCGAATCCAGATCCATCTTCTTCTGCTGATGGGTGATGTTCTGGGCCTCGCCGGCCTTGCCCATGCCGTAACCCTTGACGGTCTTGGCCAGGATCACCGTGGGCTGACCCTCGTGGTGGGTGGCGGCGTAATAGGCGGCGTAGACCTTGTGCGGATCGTGGCCGCCGCGGTTCAGATGCCAGATGTCGTTGTCGGACATGTTGGCTACCATCGCGGCCGTTTCCGGGGTCTTGCCGAAGAATTGCTCCCGGGTGTAGTTGCCGCCCTTGGCCTTGTAGTTCTGGTACTCGCCGTCGACCGTCTCCATCATGATCTTGCGCAGCATGCCCTTGGAGTCGCGCCCGAACAGGGCATCCCAGTAGCCGCCCCAGAGCACCTTCAGCACATTCCAGCCGCCGCCGCGGAACACACCCTCCAGCTCCTGCACGATCTTGCCGTTGCCGCGCACCGGGCCGTCCAGACGCTGCAGATTGCAGTTGACCACGAAGATCAGATTGTCCAGACCCTCACGCCCCGCCAGGGCGATGGCGCCCAATGATTCCGGCTCGTCGGTTTCGCCGTCGCCGAGGAAACACCAGATCTTGCGATTGCTGGGCGGGATCAAGCCGCGGTGTTCCAGGTATTTCCAGAAGCGGGCCTGGTAGATCGCGGTGATCGGGCCCAGGCCCATCGACACCGTCGGCGTCTGCCAGAAATCCGGCATCAACCAGGGATGTGGATAGGAGCTGATGCCCTTGCCGTCGACTTCCATGCGGAAGTGGTCCAGCTGATCCTCGCTCAAGCGGCCTTCGAGATAGGCGCGGGCATACACGCCGGGCGAGGAGTGCCCCTGGATGTAGAGCAGATCGCCGGGGTGCGTGTCGGTGGGGGCGTGGAAAAAGTGGTTGAAGCCGACGTCGTAGAGCGTCGCGGAGGAGGCGAAGCTGGCGATATGGCCGCCAAGTTCACCCGGCTTGCGATTGGCGCGCACCACCATGGCCATCGCGTTCCAGCGCAGGATGGTGCGGATACGCCACTCCAGCGCGTTGTCGCCGGGCATCGGCTGCTGCAGGTGCGCCGGGATGGTGTTGATGTATTCGGTGGTGGGGTCGAAGGGCAGCAGCGCACCGGCGCGGCGACTGACTTCCACCATGCGGTCGAGTAGGAAATGCGCGCGCTCGGCGCCATCGCGCTCCAGCACCGTTTCCAGGGCATCCAGCCATTCCTGGGTCTCGACTGCGTCGATATCAGTCTTGGTGACATCGATCTTCTGGTCCATGCGCCCTCCCGCGGCTGTCGTTGGTCGTCTCAAGACCGTCGATTATGGACCGTGGCGGGTGCGTTTGAGTGACATACGCATAGGTATGCATGGGGATGGCGCCGATCAGGGTCTGAACCATGGAAGTTCAGATTGCTCTCGGCGCTGCGCTTGATCGCGGATCGAAAAGGGGGCAAGGGGCAGGGGGCAGGGGACCCACGTTGCGGCACGGTCAGATCATGCGGCGTGGTTGGACCCCTGCCCCCCGCCCCCTGAGTCGAGGTTGGACACCCGCCCCTGCCCGATTTCTCTAAATCGTCAACCAAGCGGATGCGCATTTCCGGTGAGGGGCCCGGTCGCTCCGGGCGGTACGCTTGTGGGGCATCAAACAGGCCCCATGTGGCAGGGAACCCACGTTGCGGCACGGTGAGATCATGCGTCGTGGTTGGACCCCTGCCCCCTGCCCCTTTTTGTTGAGGCAATTGATCAATGGCTTGCGACCCGATTGCCAACAGCGACCACCCACAATCTCGCCGTTCCCTACATATCAAACTTGCGCACGTCAAAGCCGCGCTTGCGATATTCGGCCCAGCGCTTGCGTGAGCCCTCGCGTTCGTCGGGGTTGGCGGCGACCACTTCCTTCACCGACTCGAACTGGCCTTCGGCGCATTCCTCGCGCAGGTTGATCAGCATCGGCCGATCAGGCGTCTGCGCCCCGGGCGGTACGATCAGAATGGCGGTGACCTCGTCTTCATCGTCGCCGGCGATCTGATGCGGAATGAAGGCATCCGGGTCGAATGACCAGAGCAGATCGTCCACCGCCTCGGCCTCGTCCAGTGTGCGCGTCAGGATCAGCGTCGGGATCTGCGCCTGATAAGCCTTGCGCGCCAGCTCGCACACCAGCAGCAAGGGCTGCTCGCGAAAGCGCGGTTTGTCGATCAGATAGAAGTCGGCTTGAGGCATGGGAAATCATTCAAGATGGAAAACGTAAAACGTCAATCAAGCCGCAGGGATCAATTGACGTTTTACTTTTGACGTTTTACTGCTTCTGAGACATCAGCCACTGCACCATCAATGCCACCGGGCGCCCAGTGGCGGTGCCCTTGCGGCCGGCGTCCCAGGCGCTGCCGGCGATGTCCAGATGGGCCCAGCGCTGGCCTTCGGTGAAGCGGCTCAGGAAGCAGCCGGCGGTGATGGCGCCGGCGTATTTGCCGCCGAGGTTGGCGAAGTCGGCAAAGCCGGTTTCCAGCTGACTCTGATAGTCCTCCCACAGCGGCAGGCGCCAGGCGCGGTCCATTGTGGTTTCGCCAGCGGCCAGCAGCTCGTTTGCCAGTTCATCGTCGTGACTCATCAGGCCGGTGGCGTGCGAACCCAGGGCGACCACGCAGGCGCCGGTGAGGGTGGCGATGTCGATCAGCGTATGCGGGTCGTAGCGCAGCGCATAGGTCAGCGCATCGCACAGGATCAAGCGACCCTCGGCGTCGGTGTTGAGCACTTCCACCTGATGCCCGGCCATGGTCTTGAGCACATCGGAGGGCCGATAGCTCTTGCCGTCGGGCATGTTCTCAACCGCCGGGGTGATGCCGACCACGCGGATCGGCAGCTTCAGCCGGGCGACGGCCTCCATCAGGCCGAAGACCGAGGCGGCGCCGCACATGTCGAACTTCATTTCTTCCATGCCGGCAGCCGGCTTGATGTCGATGCCGCCGGTATCGAAGGTGATGCCCTTGCCGACGAACACATAGGGCTTGCCGCTGCCGCCCTTGTAGTCCATGACCACCAGCTTGGGGGCATTGTCGCTGCCGGCCGCCACCGCCAGCAGGGCGCCCATGCCCAGCGTTTCCATCTCGGCACGCTCCAGCACTTCCACGCCGATATCCGGGTAGCGGCGCGACAGTTCGTGGGCCTGATCCGCAAGATAGGCCGGATTGCAGATATTCGGCGGCAGATTGCCGAGTTCGCGGGCCAGGCGCACGCCGGCAGCGATGCCGCTGGCGCGATCGAGTGCGTCGCCCTCGTAGCCGGCTGCGCTGAAATGCACTTCACGCAGCTCCACACGCTCGGCGCGGGCCTTCAGGGTGGCGGTGTACTTGTAGGCGGCATAGTCGGCAGCCAGCGCCGACTGCGTGAGCTTCCAGGCGATGTCCTTCTTCGGGACTTCGACTTCAGTCAGGTACGAGGCCACGGCCTCCACCGGCAGTCCCTTCAGCGCCTTGTGGGCTTCGCGCGTGGCGCGCAGGAAGCGGGCAGCATCGAACTTGCGCTGCTCGCCCAGCCCGACCACCAGCACCCGCGGTGCCGACAGTCCGGACAGTTGATGTAGCAGCGCGGTGGCGCCGAGGCGCCCGGTGATGTCGCCGCTCTCCATCAGCCGCTTCAGAAGGCCGTTGCTGGCGGTGTCGAGTTCGGCGGCGGCGCTGGTCAACATGCGCTCTTCGTAGACGCCGACGATGATCAACGAGGCGGCAACTTCCTTGGGTCGAACGGTGAGGCGCTTGAACTCCAGCATGAACGGTCTCCGGATCGGATTGGCAAAGTAGGCGGTGCGGCGGGCAGAATGCGCAGCATCGAGCCTGCCGGCATGGCGCCGGCAGCTAGCAGACCTGGAAGTCTAACCCGGATGGTCCCTGACCGAGAGTGCCAAGTCCCAGGCGGTAGGCGCAGGTTGCCTTCAGGCTGGCCTCGCCGCAGCGTCTGCCCAATGGGCCCGAAGGCATGAGCCGGCGGGTCGATCGCTATCTGGAACGCGAGGTGCGCTACGCCCTGGCAGGCGTGCTGATCGTGTTGCTGTTGGTGGTGCTGGGGGGTTTGCTGACCGATGTGCTGAACAAGATCGCGCGAGGCCGCATCCCGCCGGTGCTGCTGCTCAGCCAGATCGGGTTGCGCATTCCCGATGCGATGACTTTGCTGCTGCCCTTGGGCAGTCTGATCGCGGTGTTGCTGGCTTATGGCCGTCTGTACCGGGACAGCGAGATGGCGGTGCTGGCCGCCTCGGGCTACGGGCCGCTGCGCACTTTGCGCCCCCTGCTGCGGCTGGGTGGCTTGCTGGTGCTGCTGCAGGCGGCACTCGCGTTCTACATTGCGCCTTTTGGACGTGAAGTGGCGGCCAGGATGATCACCGAGACCCAGCGCTCGGTCGCCGTCGCCGGCTTGTCCTCCGGGCGTTTTGTCGAATTGCCTGGCAATGCCGGCGTGCTGTACGTCTCCAAGGTCAGTCCCGACCAGCGATCGGTCGAGGAGATCATGCTGGTGCGCGAGCGCGACGGCCATCGACTGCTGCTGACCGCACGCACCGGCACCATCGAGATCGACGAGGTCAGTGACGAAGTCGTGCTGAAACTGGAGACCGGCGAGCGTGTGGATGGCAAGCCCGGTGAGCCCAACTACCGGCGCATCAACTTTGCCCAGGCCGATATCGCCTTTCCCCGCACCCAGACCGATAGCGGTGACGACCCCCGGCAGTCGAAACGGACGGCAGCGCTGTGGCGCGCCGACGACATCGATTCCAGGGCCGAGCTGATGCGCAGGCTGGCGCAGCCGGTGGTGCTGCTGCTGTTGCTGATGCTGGCGCCGATCATGGCCCAGAGTGCGCCGCGGCAGCCACGCTTCGACAAGATGGTGGTGGCCATTCTGCTTTATCTGACCTACACCAATATGGTCGAACTGGCCCGGGTGTGGGCGGTGTCCGGCACCTTGCCGGCCTGGCTCGGTACCTGGTGGGTGCACGCAGCATTCGTTGCCGTCGTATTCATGGCCTGGGGCCGCGAACTGCTGGCCTGGCGGCGCGGCCGGCAGGCGCTGGCGCAACTCGGCATCAAGCCATGACGCGCCTGGATCTGCTGGTGTTCAAGGCGGTGATGCCAGCCGTCATCCTGACCTGCGTGGTTTTCGCTGGATTCGACAGCCTGCTGGCATTGCTCAACGAGCTGGACGAGATCGGCATCGGCGACTACGACATGCTGCGGGTGCTGGAATACGTGGTGCTGACGGTGCCGCGTCGTCTCTACCAGATGTTTTCGACGGCCGCGATCGTCGGCACGATGATGGGTCTGGGTGCGCTGGCCGCGCGCAGCGAACTGGTGGCGCTGCAGGCCGCAGGCGCCAGCCGCACCCGAATCGGCATCTCGGCGGTCTATGCGGTGGCCTGTCTGCTGGTCGTGGCCTTGCTGCTGGGCGAGTGGATTGGCCCACGCGCGGACCGCATGGCCGAAGATCTGGCCGCCCAATCCAAGTCCGAGGGCGTGGCCTTCAGTGGCAGTGGACTGTGGCTTCGTGACGGCAAGGCGGTGTGGAATGCCAAGCGCATCGTCATCACCGGGCCCGGCCAGCTGGAACTCTGGGAGGTCTGGCGCTACCAGTTCGGTGATGACGCCCGCCTGCAGGAAGTCATCAAGGCCGAACGCGCCAGCTTCGGCGCGGGCCAGTTCGAGCTGCGCAAGCTCAGTCGCGACAGCATCAGTGACGAGCAGATCGTCAGCGTGCAGGAGGACAGCCATCAGGTGGACACACTGCTCGATCCATCGCTGATCGAATCGCACACCGTGCGGCCGCGCCAGCAGGGCACCGCCGACCTCGCCGAAACCATCCGCTATGCGCGGGTCAACCAGCTCGACGCCCTGGCCTTCGAAAGCGCCTTCTGGTTCCGGGTGTTCTATCCGCTGGTCTGCCTGGCGCTGGCTTTTGCTGCGGTACCTTTTGCTTTCGGCAATCTGCGCAGCGGCGGCGCTGGCCAACGTCTGCTGCTGGGCATGGCGCTCGGCATCGGCTTCTATTTTGGTCAACGCACCCTGATCAATCTGGCCGAGACCAACCAGGACGGGCTGATCCTGGTGAATGCGGTGCCACCGCTCGTGCTGATCGCCATCACCTGGTGGGCGCTGCGGCGACCGGCCCGCTGAGGGCTGGTTCTTGGTTGTTGGTCGTCGGTTATTGGAAAAGGCAGGCCTGCAACTGTGGGAGCGGACTCTGTCCGCGACAAGGGCTGCGGCACATCTCGGACTGCCGTCGCGGACAGAGTCCGCTCCCACAGAATGGCAACCGATCTGCCCCGCGTCATTGGGCCGCCGTAGGCACCAGCTCTTTCCTACACTGACACCGACAACCCACAACCACCATCCCCGCTAGAATCCCCCACCCACGCCTCACCTTCCGGCCCATCCCATGTCCAAGCACGCTCTGGCCACTCGCGCCATTCACGCGGGTCAGTCGCCCGATCCTTCCACCGGCGCAGTGATGACGCCGATCTATGCCACCAGCACCTATGTGCAGCAGAGTCCGGGTGTGCATCAGGGCTTTGAGTATTCGCGCTCGCACAATCCCACCCGCTTTGCCTGGGAGCGCTGCATTGCCGATCTCGAAGGTGGCAGCAAGGGTTATGCCTTTGCCTCCGGCCTGGCGGCCACCAGCACCGTGCTCGACATGCTCGATTCGGGAAGCCACGTGATCTGCATGGACGATGTCTACGGCGGCACCTACCGATTGTTCGAGCGCGTGCGCCGGCGATCGGCAGGTTTGCAGTTCGACTTTGTCGATCTCAACGATTTCGAGGCGCTGGCGGCGGCCGTTCGTCCCGAAACCAGGCTGATCTGGGCGGAAACGCCGACCAATCCGATGCTCAAGATCGTCGACCTCGGCCGTCTGGGTGAGTTTGCCCGCAGCCGCGGGATCATCCTGGTGGTCGACAACACCTTCTGCTCGCCGATGGTGCAGCGGCCGCTGGAACACGGCGCGCACATGGTCATGCATTCGGCCACCAAGTATCTGAACGGTCATTCCGACATGGTCGGCGGCGTCATTGTTGTGGGTGACGAGCCGGCGCTGGCCGAGCAGATGACCTTCCTGCAGAACTCGGTCGGCGGCATCCAGGGCCCCTTCGACAGCTTCCTGGCGCTGCGCGGCGTCAAGACCCTGCACCTGCGCATGGAGCGCACCTGTGCCAATGCCATGGCCATTGCCGAGCATCTGCAGGGTCATCCGGGCATCGACAAGGTCATCTATCCTGGTCTGCAAAGCCATCCGCAACACGCGCTGGCGGCACGCCAGATGCACGGCTTCGGCGGCATCGTCAGTGTCTACGTCAAGGGCGGCCTCGCCGCGGCCACGCGCATGATGGAACGCTGCGAGTTGTTTGCATTGGCCGAATCCCTGGGCGGCGTCGAGAGCCTGGCCAACCATCCGGCCATCATGACCCATGCCTCGGTACCGATCGAACGCCGTCAGGTGCTCGGCATCCATGACAACCTGGTGCGCCTGTCGGTGGGCATCGAGGATGTGGGTGACTTGATTGCCGAACTGGACGCAGCGCTGGCCTAGTGTCGCCGGGACTCGGGACTCGGGACTCGGGACTCGGGACTCGGGAGAGCCGAGCGCCGGGTTGCTCAAGGGCCGTAGGTCACGTTGGCCCACCGGGCCTACGTGACACGGTGAAGCCGCGATCTTTCGCTTGCGCCCCAGATTCGCGTCTGCCGGGTCAAGGGAAAGGTCCCTGTGGGAGCGGACTCTGTCCGCGATCACCACGCCAACAGACTCCGAGGGCCGAAAAGCGCCGAGTGCAACTCGGCGATCCGAAATCGCACCATCATGATCGGCATGGCCAGCCGCTGCACCCTTTGAATTCCCGCCGGCGACCCCATGACTGGGACTCCTGTCTGCTCAGATCATGACCATGCGCGAGTCCTATCACGGCACCACCATCGTTTCTGTCCGTCGCGGCGCCGACGTCGTCATGGGTGGCGACGGTCAGGTCTCGCTCGGCAACACCGTGGTCAAGGGCAATGCCCGCAAGGTGCGTCGTTTAGGCAAGGGCAATGTCCTGGCCGGATTCGCTGGCGCCACAGCGGATGCCTTCACCCTGTTCGAGCTGTTCGACGCCAAGCTGGAAAAGCACGGCGGCAACCTCACCCGCGCCGCGGTGGAACTGGCCAAGGACTGGCGCACCGAACGCCGTTTGCAGAAGCTGGAAGCGCTGCTGGCCGTGGCCGATAGGGAAGCCAGCCTGCTGATCACCGGCAACGGCGATGTGCTCGAACCCGAGAACGGATTGATCGCCATCGGCTCCGGCGGCAACTACGCCCAGGCCGCCGCCAAGGCCCTGCTCGACCACACCGACCTCACCCCCCGCCTGATCGTCGAACACGCGCTGCACATTGCGGCGGATATCTGTGTGTTCACGAATCACAACCTCACGATTGAGGAGTTGTGAAGTGGTTGGCGAAGTAAAACGTGAAACGTCAATCGTCAATTTCGGCGCTGGCAGCTTCAGGCCTGCGCATTACGATCTTGAGCTGTGGAAGGAGTCGATGCGCCTGGCCGTGACGGTCTTTCGCTTGACGGCTGAGTTCCCGGCGGACGAAAAGTTTGGAATTTCCAGCCAGTTGCGTCGAAGCGCGATCAGCGTCCCATCAAACATTGCCGAGGGCTCCGCCAGGGGATCCCGTGCCGAACTGCGGCGCTTCCTGCTCATTGCACGCGGTTCACTCTCGGAACTGGACACGCAGCTCTGGCTCGCGCGCGAGGTAGGCCTGGTTGAAGACATCGGGCCGATCCAGGAGCGCATGTACAAGGTTTTCGGCCTGCTCAATGGCCTGATGAAGTCGCCAGGATCGAAGGTCTAGTCGTATTGCCGACCCGCTGGTCGGTGCCGCAACCCAATTGACGTTTTACGTTTCACGTTTTACCTCCCACCAAGAGCCTCAAATGACCCCTACAGACATAGTCTCGGCCCTCAACCAATACATCATCGGCCAGCACGCCGCGAAGCGTGCCGTGGCCATTGCCTTGCGCAATCGCTGGCGCCGGATGCAGCTGGAGCCGGCGATGCGTGAGGAGGTGATGCCCAAGAACATCCTGATGATCGGGCCGACCGGCGTCGGCAAGACCGAGATCGCACGGCGGCTGGCGACGCTGGCGAATGCGCCTTTCGTCAAGGTCGAGGCCACCAAGTTCACCGAGGTCGGCTACGTCGGCAAGGATGTCGAGGCGATCATCCGCGATCTGGCCGATGCGGCGGTCAAGCTGACCCGCGATCAGGCCATGTCCAAGGTGCGCACCCAGGCCGAGGAGCGCGCCGAGGAGCGCATCCTGGATGCACTGGTGCCGCGACGCACCGGCTTGTCCTTCGATCACAATCCCAGCGAATCGGTCGATCGCGACAATGACACCCGCAACAAGCTGCGCCAGCGCCTGCGCGACGGCCAGCTCGATGATCGCGAGATCGAGATCGAGCTCAGCCAGCAGATCGGCGTCGAGATTGCCGCGCCTCCGGGCATGGAAGAAATGACCAGCCAGCTCAAGGGGCTGTTCCAGGGTTTGGCCAACCAGAAGACGGCCAAGCGCAAGTTGCCGATCGCCAAGGCCCGTCAGCTGCTGATCGACGAAGAAGCGGCCAAGCTGGTCAATGACGAGGACATCAAGCTGCAGGCGGTCAACAACGTCGAGCAGAACGGCATCGTCTTCATCGACGAGATCGACAAGGTCTGCCGTCGCGCCGAGTACGCGGGAGCCGATGTCAGCCGCGAAGGCGTGCAGCGCGATCTGCTGCCACTGGTGGAGGGTTCCACCGTGTCGACCAAGTACGGCCCGGTGAAGACCGACCACATCCTGTTCATTGCCTCCGGCGCATTCCACATGGCCAAGCCCTCGGATCTGATTCCTGAACTTCAGGGGCGTTTCCCGATCCGGGTCGAACTGCAGGCGCTGACGGTCGATGACTTCGAGAAGATCCTGTCGGAGCCCTCGAATGCACTGACGCGCCAGTACTCGGCGCTGATGGGCACCGAAGGTTTGAAGCTGGAATTCACCGCCGAAGGCATCCGCCGCCTCGCCGAGATCGCCGCGCACGTCAACGAGCGCATGGAGAACATCGGCGCACGTCGGCTGCATACGGTGCTGGAGAAGTTGCTGGAAACCCTGTCCTTCGATGCCTCCGAGCGCGCCGGCGACGAAGTGACCATCGACGCGCAATTCGTCGATCAGCAACTGTCTGATCTGGTCCAGAACGAGGATCTGAGTCGCTATATCCTGTAGCCATCCAGCGTCCGGAATCCTGTGGGAGCGGACTCTGTCCGCGATGCTGTTGGCGGAGACCGGTCCCTGGTAGGAGCGCCCTTGTGGCGCGACCGTAAACGCTGGAAGCCGCCGGTCGCGACACACGGTCGCTCCTGCCAAGGCCGTTGCCTGGGTGGCAATCCGCCAGGCACCCGTCGCGGCTGAAGCCGCTCCCACAGGCAGCAAGTAGCCCGGGTAAGCGCCAGCGCACCCGGGGGCTCTACCGTGAAACCTCCCGGGTGCGCCTTCGGCTTACCCGGGCTACGGTCTCCCGCGGTCCGCCCTACTCGAAGCCATTCGCAAACAATCCCGCGGGCTGCACTTCGAACGCTCCCTTGTCGACGGCGCCAAAGCGCGGCAATCCGCGCTGATCCGTGGTGGGCGCGCCGCTGGCGGTGCCGGTATCGATGGCCGGTGAACCGCTCATCAGTGCCATGGTCTGGGTGGGCCCGCCATTGTCGGCGAGCGGCGCCAGCAGGGCATCGGCATAGACCGAATCAGGGGTCACCGGCAATTCCTGCTGGCCGAAGCTGTTCGGGCGTACCTGCGGAAACTGGATGTTGTTGGAGCCAGCCTGCACCGGATTCAGCAGCGCCCAGGGATTGAAGGCATTGCCGCCGGTGTTGTCGAAGAAGATGCTGTTGCGCAGCGTGATCGGCCGGTTCTGACCATTGGCGATGCCGCCGGCAAAGCAGACGCCGCACAGCGCGCGATTGCCGGCGATGGTGAGATTCTGCAGCAGCAGGGGCGCCGTGCCCTGCAAGTTCATGGCACCGCCCAGGCCATCACGGGCGATGTTGCCGACAAAGGTGCTGGAGACGATTTCGCCGCCGCTGGTGATCAGGCCAGCGCCGGTCTGGTGATCGAACAAGGACAGTCCGCCATAGCCATTGGCGCTGTTGTTGGCGAAGGTGCTGTCGCGGATCGACACCGGCCCGCCCTGGATGTAGGCGCCCCCGGTGTGCTGGTCGTTGCCGTCCTGAATGTTGCCGATCAGGCTGGATTGCCAGATGCGGGTCATGCTGGTCTGGTCGTAGACCGTGGTGAACAGGCCGGCGCCAAAGGCGTTGGCGTGATTGTCGGCCAGCGTGGTCCGGCACAGGCTGAGTTCACGCTCGGCACCATCGATGGCCAAGCCGCCGCCATTGCCGCCACTGCCAGGATTGCCGCCATCGCCGGTGGTCAGATTACCCAGGAACAGGCTGTCGTAGAAGCGGATGGTCTGAGTGCCGAGACCATAGAAACCGGCGCCATTGCTGCCCTGGTTGCCCTCGAAACGACAGCGCACGCAGACGAACTCGCGCATGCCCAGCAGATAGACACCACCACCGCCGCCGTCCTGGGCTACATCGATGGCCCGGTTGGCGACGAACTGCACATCGAAAGCCTGCAAGCCCACAGCACGCCAGGGCTCGCTGCCGTGGTCGTTGAGGATGGCGCCACCGGAGCGGGCGAACTCGTCGCCGCTCGCAGTGCGCGCATCGCCGTCGCGCAGGATCAGGTTCTTCAGCAGGATGTCGTAGTTGGCCAGTTGCGGATTGCTGATCTCGATGACCCGTCGCGCATTGCCACCCGAGAGCGTTGCGCCGCCGCCGTCGATCTGAACTGCGCGGGTGATTTGCAGCGTGGCATCCAGCACCAGCGTGGCGTTGCTGATGTTGAGCTGGATGGCGCCGCCTGCATCCAGCGCCGCCTGCAGTTGCGCGCGCGTGACGCTGCCGGGCTGACCATTGCCGAGCACCACCGGGCTGACCAGCGTTGGTGTGGCCGGTGTGTTGCAGTCAAAGCCCTGGGCGCTGGCATCCGCTACGCAGACAGCCAGTAGCAGAACCCCCAAACAGCCGCAGCGAGACATCGTCAACTCCTGGTTGATCTGAGCCTGATTCCACCACGGATGAAGGCGGACGCAGATGCCATGGTTGGCAGTTTGGCCTTCGCGCACAGGCTGGGTTGCAAACTGTGGGAGCGGGCTCTGCCCGCGAAGTCTTCGCCGCGGGGCCGGTACCCGCCAGTCGCGGCTGAAGCCGCTCCCACAGGCTACCGAGGGTGTCTGGTAGCCCGTTTCGCGGTCAGCCTACCTTACGATTCCCGTTCCCCGTGCCCCTTCTCACTCCTTCTTCAACAGCGCGCCCAGCGCCGCGAAGGGATTGTGACCGATGCTGGCAGCGACCTCGCCGCCGCCCAGGCTGCCGTACTGGGCATCGGTGTAGCGCGAGTGTTCGTTGTCGTGGCAGTAAACGCACAGCAGTTCCCAGTTGCTGCCATCGGGCGGGTTGTAGTCGTGATCGTGATTGCGGTGGTGCACGGTCAGTTCCATCAGATTCACCCGGGTGAATTCGCGCGCACAGCGGCCGCAGATCCAGGGGTACATCTTCAGGGCCTGTTCTCGATAGCCATGGCCGCGCTGCTCGGCGGCCTTGCGGCTCTGGGCGACGATCTGATCGAGCTTGTTCTGGTTCAGGGGCTTCTGGGCCATGGCGTTCTGCGGGTTCTGTCAGGGGTGATGATGACGGTCGCGCCGCGAGCGTGTTCCTGCACAGGCATGTGTTCGCAGGAGCGACCTTGTGTCCCGCACCAGCGTGTGTCCGTAGGAGCGACCTTGGGTCGCGACCGCTGCGCGACTGACGCCATTGTACGCCGACGAGCCACTCCGCCGTCGACATCAGCTCTGCGCGATATGCTGGTGGATCTGCACCGTCAGCGCCTCGATGCGCTCGCTCATCTGCTGGTTCAGAGCCGTCAGCTGGGTGTTCTGGTCGAGCAGTTCCAGCAGCTTCTGCATCTGCTCATTGGCCAGGATGGCGCGCTGTTCACTGGCCAGTGCCAGCGCTTCACGGTGCTGGGCATCGGCCAGCATCAGGGCTTTGTCGCGGTCGGCCTGTCGAGTCTGCGCCAACAGGATCAGCGGCGCCGCGTAGGCGGCCTGCAGACTGAAAGCCAGATTCAGAAGAATGAAGGGATAGAGATCGAAATGGGTCCAGCCGAAGGTGTTGAGCGCGATCCACAGTGCCACGATGATGGTCTGCGTGACCAGGAAGAAGGGGGTGCCGAAGAATCGGGCAAAAGCCTCGGCCTTCAGAGCAAACCAGTTGTCGCCGAACACCGAACTGCGATGGAAGATCGGCAGGTGAAAGCGCAGGTGATGACCGTGGGGCGAGGTCTGACCGTCATGGGCCGAAGCATCCGTGGGACTGTCGCTCATGGGCGCGGATTCCGTGCATAAGGGCGGAGTCCGATGATCGCACTGCCCGGCAATCGGCGTGCTCAGGCCAGTGGCCGACGCCGTCCCAGCAGACTCACCGCGGCCGAGCCGCCGACCACGGCCAGTGCGCCGGTCCACCCGAGCACGCCGATACGCTCGGGCGCGATCAGCCCCGGCACGAAAGCGGCGCCCATACTCACCGTTGCCACGGTCAACAGCGGCGTCAGGGCCAGAATGGCGCTGACCCGCGAGGCCTCCCAATGGGCCAGGGCTTCGGCAAACGCACCGTAGGCGCCAATGGTATTGACCGCGCAATAGATGATCGCAAACCAGTGCAGCCCGTCGACATGGAGCAGGTGTCTGGGCTGTGCCAGTGGCAGCAGAACCACGGCGGCGCTGGCGTAGATCACCCACAGCACGGCCTGAGAATCGAGCCGTCGCAACAGCTGCTTCTGTGCCAGCGCATAGATCGCCCAACTGCCGGCGGCGCCGAGAATCAGGCTGGCTCCGAAGGAAAAACTGACCGGCTCGGCGGCGCGTCCACGTTGCTCGAGGAAGAACAGCAGCAGACCCAACGCGACCGCACCGTAGCCCAGCCATTGTGCGGGCCGCAGCTGCTCCTTGAAGACGATCACGCCGCCAGCCGCCATCAGCAGCGGCGCCAGCTGGATCAACAGCTGTGCGTTCGCCGGTGTCGTGTAATTCAGCCCCAGCAGATAGCCGAGGTAATTGCCGATCAGGCCCACCGCGGCGATGGTCAGCAACAGCCAGCTGTTACGCGACAGCCCGGAGAACTGCCTGAACTGACCGCGCAAGGCCATGAATGCGCCCAGCGCCACCGTCGCAAACAGGAAGCGGAACCAGGTCAGGGTGTAGGCGTCCACGACCTCCAGCGCCAGCTTCAGCGCCACCGGCAGCGTGGCCCACATCAAGGCGGTGGCGATGGCCAATGCCAGACCAAGCTTCCAGCGACCGGAGGGGGAATGCATGATCATGGAGGCAGTGGTCGCGCCAGACCGGAGAGGGCCGGAAGCCAGCAGTCTGGCATTCCGGAGCCGCCATTGGACAGAGGGACAGACCTCGTCGCGCAATGACCGGGCCGTGAGTTTGCCGAACTGACAGGAACTATTGGCATCCGCGCTCGGTGCAGAAGCGCATCACCCGGATTCCCATCAGCGTCATTTCTTCAGGCGCCTGGTCCAGCCCCAGCGTAGCCAGTAAGGACTTGGCCGGGAAGCGATCTTCCGACAGGGACGGTGGCGCTCGGCTGCCCATGGCTGGCAGAAAGATGATCGGTTGCCCGATGGCCT
Source organism: Rhodanobacteraceae bacterium (assembly GCA_024234055.1). Classification (NCBI taxonomy): domain Bacteria; kingdom Pseudomonadati; phylum Pseudomonadota; class Gammaproteobacteria; order Lysobacterales; family Rhodanobacteraceae; species Rhodanobacteraceae bacterium. Next base: position 708 of record JACKOW010000023.1, on the reverse strand, counting down.
GGATCAGTTCGTAAGCATCTCCGTTCCGCCGCAGGGTGACCGGCACTGTCACTCCCAGCAACTGATAGAAGCCCGGTTTGGCGAAGGCCGAGTTGTGCGGTCGAAACGGAGGGCGCCGGTTGGCGACATCGCTGGCGAACAGCACGATCGTAGCTTCCGGAAGTCGATACGGATCGAGTTGCTGGCCGACCTGCAGTGCGCCGACGCGCTGGTAGGGATAGCTGCAAAGCGCCTGAATCACATCAACTATCACGTGGGATACGCGGTGGTATCGATCGCGATGGAAGGCGTATCGCTCGGGTGACACAAAACTCAGCGGCAGATTGACCACCACCTGCGCTTTCAGGTCGCCGGCTGGCGGTAGCGGAGCTAGGAAGTCGGTGATCGCATCCCTGTAGTAAGAGGCACGCAATCGCGTTGCTTCGCCGACAATGGCGTAGGCGTCGACGCACCAGATCAGCAACAGCATGTAGGCATAGCTTTTCCGCATCCGAACCAGAGCACGGATCGCGGCAACAATGACAAAGGCCGTCAGCGGCGCCAGGAAGCCCAGATACCGCACTTCCTTGAATTCGATCAGTTGCAGCAGTGTGAACAGCGTGAGCCAGGTGAGAGCCACTTGCTTCGCCAGTCGTGAAGTGCCCCGGAATGTGAGGATCAGACCCGGAATGAGCAGGGCCATGGCCAACACGCCGTAGGCGCTCAAGT
>JACKOW010000022.1 GCA_024234055.1 Rhodanobacteraceae bacterium | reverse complement strand
TCGATGCCGTGCACATCGCGCACCGCCGAGTAGACCGCGGCCATGCCGCCGCGGCCGATTTCTTCGAGCAGCCGGTAGCCCTGGATCTGCGGCTGCGGCGCATCCTCGCTGACCAGACGAAGCGACTCCCCCACCGCGCGCAGCTCCATGGAATGTGCATCGGCCGCGATGCGCAGCACCTTGCGCAACACGGCTGCCAGATCGGGCTCCGTGCGCTCCATCTCGATCAGGATCAGCTCCCGCTCGGACAAGGTCAGATCCAGCAGCCGCTCCAGATGCGTATCCAGTTCAGCGACATCAAAGTCACGCGCCATCATCGGTCTGCCACCGGGCACTGCCTCCGATTGTGGCCGTGCAGGCCGCCACACACAATCGCTGACGGACTGCGCAGATCCTGTGGGTCAGGTTGCCCGCATCGCGGGCCAGGTGACGGTCTCTCACCTCAGCCTTCGAAATCATCGCCGAATATCGCATCCAGCATGGGTACCGCAGACGATTCCAGCTCGAGCAGAAAGCGCATCAAAGCCTCGCGATCGTTCGCAGACAGGGCGAGCACAGCCCGGTGCGGCTGGGCCAGATTCAATTCGTCAGGGCGACTGATGGTCATCTCGTCCAGCGCCACCAGCGCAAAGGGCGCCGTGCGTTCGATCACCACGCTGTTGTTGGGTCCCGCCTGCAAGGCCACGCCATCAATGCGCGCCGTGCGCCAATTGACCTGGGCAAAGGTCGGATTTCCAACGTTGGCCAGGTTCACCGGGTAAGCGACGCCGTTGACCCGCAGCTCGACGCTGGACGCCGCCGAGGAATAGCGCAGCTCGATGGCGCCGATGCCGCCGACACCACCGTCGACATTGCTGAAACTCAAGCGCGAGCCCTGATCACCGAGAAAGACCAGGGCTCGTCCGCGCACGGTGTCATCGTAGTTCAGGTCCACATACTGATTTTCGATGTAGGCACCCAGTGTGGGTGTGCCGCTTTCAGCCGGCACGACAGTGCCCCCTGTTGCCGAAAACACTGCCTCCAGGGTGACTGCAGAGCCATCGTGCAGATACGGCGCGGTGTTCGGCAGATCGAGCAGCGTCGGAATATCGATGCCGGGCAGCACGCCGCCCAGCCGATGGCCGCTGGTATCGCGCAGTGTGCCCACATTGACCAGGTCCAGCCCGGCCAGTGGGCTGCGGGTATAGCGTGGCGGCGTGTGACAGCTTGCGCAGCCGAGCGTCTCGAACACGCCCTGCCCGACCTGCGCCTGGGCGCTGACACTGCCGTCGGCATTGCGCCAGGCACTGGCCGGCAAATGCTCGGCGCCGAGCGATGCCACGTAGGCCGCCAGCGCATCCAGATCGGCGTTCAGACCAGCCTTTGGTGCGCCGAGCGGGTCACTGGTGGCGGCAAACTGCGGATTGGTCAGAAAACCGCTGCCACCAAAAGCCAGGCGGATATCGTTCTCGAAATCCTGGATCTCGTCGAAGTTGGCGCTCCAGTGCACCTTGCCATGGCCCATGCCGGCGCGTCCGCGCAGGCTGATGGTGTTGCGCAAGCCCTCGCCGCGACCGCTGAAGTCCCAGATTCGACCATCCTGATCGCCATCGAGGTGGCAGCTGGCGCAGGACAGGTAGCCCTCACTGCTCATGCGCGGATCACTGGCGCGGTAGAAGATGCGTTTGCCGGCCAACACCTGCGCTGGCAGCAATTCGACACTGGCACTGTTGCGCTCGACGCCCGGCAGCAGCGGCTCACCGGCAGCGTAGAGCTGGCTGGCATCGAAGCGATTGACACTGCGGCCCAGCAGATTCTGACTCCACACCGCGTTCCCGGAAACACACACGCCTTGTGGCGCGCCGCCGGTAGACAGGCGCGCTCGCAGCGCGCCCGAGGCCTGCGCCGTTTGCTGTTCCAGCAGATCGTAGACCGCCAGCTGATCGTTGCCCTGCAGCGCCACATACAGATAGTCGCCGAGCGGCGAGAAGGCCAGCGCATGTGCCGAATCGGAATTGTCGACATCGATGGCACGCAACAACTGACCGCTGCCAAGGCTGATCTCGGCAACCACGGTGCGTTGGGTGTTGTCGGTATCCAGATCCGGGCCGATCAGGGTGCCGCGCTCGACGTTGGGCTTGGTCGCGGCCAGCCACAAGGACTGGCCACCCGGACTGACCGCCAGGTCCGACAGGAAATTGGCGACGCCACGGCCGGAGGCGGTGCTGTCGCGATTGGCCATGCCGCCGAATTTCGGCAAGCGCAGTGTGCGCTGCAGGGTCAGCGTGCCGGTATCGACCTCCCAGATCTCGGCATGATCACGCGGCGACAGAAAGCGCGAAACATAGATGCGATTACCATCAGCACCGAGTGCCAGTGCACGCGATCCCGGGCCCAAGGCCAGCGTTCCCGAGGGCGCCAGCGTGTTGGCATTGAAGCGCAACAATTCACCGCGACCGTAGGCGCTGACATAGACCTGGGCACCGTTGGCAGTGGCCACCAGATCATGCGGACGACTGCCATGGGAAAGCACGATCTCACCCTGCGGCAGCAAATCGGAACGACGCAAAATGACGATGCGGTCGTCATCGTGGCAACTGACCCACAAGCGATCGGCACCAACGGCACTCACGCTGCGCGGATCGGCGCAGACATTCTGGCGCTCAGCCAGCACGTTGCTGCCATCGCTGGCAATCCGCGCCACCGAATCATTGTCCGGATTGACCACGGCGACACTGCCATCGTCCAGACAGGCCAAGGGCGCCGCGCTGGCCGGCGCTGGCGCCGGGAAAGCACTGAGCACGGTCACAGTGCGCGAGGCGCTGGCGAGTCGACCACCGGGATCACGGGATTGGATGATGGCGCGGAAATGCCCTGGAGCCGCGTAGCCATGAGGGTATAGCGTCTGCGTGGTCCAGTCGCTGCGCGGGCTGCCGTCTCCGGCGTCGAATCGATACTCCAGCGCCTGCCCTTCCGGATCATGCGCTGCCACCGTGAACTCGATACTGGCGCCGACCAGCGCCGGCGATCCAGCTGCGTTGAAAGCATCGATCACCGGCGCTTCATCAGCGGTCACATGAGCACCGGTGGAAAACACGAAACGCAGGCCCTCGATGCCGTTGCCCGCAGCATCCTTGATGCCACCGGCCACCACCAGCACCTCGTACGTGGTGTTCGGTGTCAGCGGCGCATCGGGCGTGAACGTCAGCACGTCATCGAAGGAAAAGGTCACCTGACCCGCGAGGGCAGCACCGGACAGCGGCCGCACGATCAGCGAAACGCTGGGAACGATGGTCTTGGATTCCAGGGTCTCGTGAATCAGCAGCGTGATCGGCGCCTCCAGGGGATAGCCGGTCTGGCCATCGGTGGGCACATGAAAGCCCACGCTGGGGCCGCGCGTATCGGGTTCGGCCTGATGCGCCCACACCGCCATGCCCTGATGTTCGCCACTGCCACCGGTGATCAGCAGATTGCCCAGCGGTAAGGCGAACTGACTGGTATCCACGCCAACGCCACCACCGGGTCGCGGTCGATGCGCGCCATCCAGATACAGCACCGATTGGCGAGTGCGCAAATCGATCTTGTGATCGCCGATGAAGGCGTATTCGTCCTGAAACTGCGCATACATGGCCTCGGCGCCGGGCAGCGGATAGTCGCCGATGAAAGCCAGGTCGGTGGGATCGGTGATGTCGACCAGCCGGAAGCCGTTGCCATTGGTGCGATAGGGAAACACCAGATACAGCCGATCATCGAGTCCGAAGATTTCCGGCCAATAACCACCCGGACCACCCGCGGTCAGCACATCCAGCAGTACCGGCTGCATCGGATCGCTGATGTCATAGCTGGCGACGCCAGTGCGGGTCATGTCCGAGGCGAAGTACAGTCGGTTGCCGATGATGAAGGGATGACCGACCACGCCGGTCTCACTGAGCAGATTCCAGCTGGCCAGCGTCTGTCCCAGACGCTGCAGACTCACCGTGCCATCGAGCGGACCGTAGCTCCAAAGAGTTGGTGTGACGAAATGCGGATAGAACAGGCAGCCGCGCTCGCCGGCGCACTGGAATCCGGGGAAAGCCATGCGCTGGTTGACGCCGGGAGCACCGGCCCGGAAGGTCCATGAGAGCCCATTGAAGGTGTCTCCGAGCACCAGATCGGCATTGCGCTGGTAATAGCCGTGGGCATTGATCGGTTGTCGCGTGATGCCCAGCTGCGCCGTTTCCTGGGGCGAGGACGGATCCGTCAGAGACCAGCTGCGCACCTGCAGATCCGATCCGGCCAGGCTGTCGGGCGACTCCGGCACCGAATACAGGATGCCGTTGTGGTAGGCCAGGATTGAAGTACGCCCCTGATTGGGCGCCATCAAGGGCGACAGCAAGGTGCCGGGTGTTTGCGGCACATTGGCAAAGCCGGGCACCACTGGCGGCAGCACCTGAGCATCCAGTTGAGGGGCGCCGAGGAGCGCGCATGCTGCCACGAGCGCTATAGCCAGGGATCTGAACATGATGTGGGCGACTCTTGGGGAACCATGATGCAATACGCAGCGCAGCCGCGGAAACGACATTCGATCTCGAAGCGCGCAGCGATGCCGTGCTCACGTCGCTTCCGGCGGTAGTCCCGGACGGCCTCGCGCACAGCCCCTGGCGGCGGCTTGTCTACACGCGCGTAGCGAGTACAGTTCGTCCCGGTGGCAGCGACAGCGCAACCGGGGAACGCTGATGCAGTGCCCAAAATGTCTCGCCGAAATGACTGCCGTGTACTTCGGCGGTGTCGAGGTCGACCGTTGCACGGAGTGTCACGGGATCTGGTTTGATCAACTGGAGCATGAACAACTGCGGGCCCTGACTGGCTCGGTCGTGATCGATTCCGGTGCAGTGGAAGTCGGACGGATCAACAATCACCTGACCCGCATCAGCTGTCCGGTGTGTCATTGCATGTTGACCCACAGCACGCTGGCGGGGCCGACACCGATCACGGTAGAGCGTTGCGATCGCTGTCATGGCGTCTATTTCGACGCCGGAGAATTCAGCCGCTTCGCCGCGTCGAAGGCGGACTGAAGGCCAGTCCGATCGAGCAGCCGACACGCCGACGATCATGGTCCGAGCACCGCCGCCCGCACTGATTCGGCGACATCACGAACCTCCGCGACCAGTTCAGCGCCGACTCCAAGGCTGCACAACGCAGCGTCCAGATGATCGAGCACGGCATCGAAATGGCGGTGATCCAGACCGTGTTCGGCGACCAATCCGGCGTGAGCACGGGTCAGGCCACGCCCGGCGTATTCGGAGGCGCCGCCGAAGGCAAATCCGAGGAAGCGGCGCTGATGGGCACGCATCCGATCCATCGGCACCTGCGCAAACATCGGGCGGAGCAGCGGGTCGGCCAGCACGCGGCCGTAGAAGGCATCGACGGCGGCCTCGATGGCGGGCGCACCGCCGAGTCGGTCAAACAGGGTGTGCATGGGGGTGGTCCTTTTCATGGTTTGGGGAAATCGGTCAGCGCGGTTTGCAGGGGTTGATGGAGTCTCCGGTCGCGACGCGAGGTCGCTCCTACGGAGAGCTGGTCGCGACGCGAGGTCGCTCCTGCGAAGAGCCGGTCGCGACGCAAGCTCGCTCCTGCGAAGAGCCGGTCGCGACGCGAGGTCGCTCATACGAAGAGCTGGTCGCGACGCGAGGTCGCTCCTACGGAGAGCTGGTCGCGACGTTGGGTCGCTCCTACCTTGGGCCGGTCGTGACGTTGGGTCGCGACCGGCCCTGGTTGGATCAATCTTCGAAGCCGTCGCTGAACATCAGGTCCGGCAAGGCCACGAAGGGCGCTTCGATGGCGCCGATGTCACAACGGGCCTGACCGTTGCCATCGCCGTCGATGGGTCGGGCGCTGCCGATCTGGTCGGTTTCGATGCAGCCCAATCCGCCCACCAGCGGATGCCCCGCATCGATCAGCGGACTGCCGGGCTGCGGCAGGTAATAGGCACTGAAACGAGCCGGATCGACCACCAGCGCACCGATGCCGGCATCGGCATTGATGAAATTGGAGCCGCCCAGGTGGATCTGACAGCCATTGTCCTGAGCCAGGTTGTAGCCGTCTGTGGATATCGTCGGCGCACCCAGACCTGGCGCGATGCAGGCGCCGTCGGCATTGCCGCTGATCACGGTATTGCGCAGGAACAGCGTGCGTCCGGTCAGCGACTGGAACTCGATGCCGCGGCGGTCGTTGGCGATCAGCGAGCTGTTCTCGATCTGCAGGGTGCCGTCGTCGACATCGACGCCATGACCATTGTTGCCGCTCAGCGTACTGTTGAGGATGCGGGTGATGCCGCCGCCCACACCCGCCACCGCCTCGCGCTGGCCTGCCGGCTGCAGATCCAGATTGTCACGGATACTGGAAGCATGGATCGTCAGATCAGAAGCATTGCGCACTGCAGCGCCTTCGCCGGCGGTGCCATTGTCATGCAGGTCAACGCGATCCAGCGTCACCACGCCGCCCACCACCGACACCGCACCACCGCCCTGATCGGCCGAATTGGCATACATCTCGACTCTATCGATCTGGACATCGGCCGCATTGATCACGCGGATGGCGCCACCGGTGCCCGGCGTGGTGCCACCGCTCAGTCGCAGTCCGCGGATCAGCACGTTGTCGCCCGGCGCGTTGATGTTGAAGATGCGATCACCGCTGCTGGACTGGATCATCGGCCGCACATTCGGACTGCCACTGACGCCGATGATCGACAGGGCGTCGGTGATGTCCAGATCGCCGTGGGCAGCGCTGGCGGCGCCGCCGGCATTGGGCTGAGTCAGCGTCAGGCTGGCAGCCGGCGTGACGATCTGCACCGTGTTGGCACCTGGCAGCGCATTGGCCTCCATGATCGCCGCGCGCAGCGTGCATTGCGGGCCGACATCGCTGGAGGTATCGCACAGGGTATCGCCGGGATTGACGTCATCGCGATCCTGGTCGAACACATTCACGGTGAACACCTGCGGCGCGTTCTCGGCCGGAAACAATTCCAGGGCACCGATTTCACAGGCGGCCACGGAGTTGGCATCGGTGTCGGTGGGCCGGTTGTTCCCATACTGATCAGAACCGGCACAGGCCACGGTGCCGTTGGGCACCGCATCCAGCACCGGGCTGCCGGCCAGCGGAACGCGCACGCGACTGATCTTGCCATCGCGTCGGGTCAGTGCCGGCGCCAGGCCAGGATTGCCGTTGATGTCGCCGTTGCTGACCGGACAGCTGCCGCTGTTGATCAGATTGTAGCTGCCACCATAGTTGGCCGCCGTGGCCGAGCAGTCCAGGCCGTTGCCGGAAAGGATATTGGCGTGCAACTGCAGCTGCCCGAAGGGCTGGGCCTGCTCGGCGCGCAGTCCGGTGCTGGTGTTGTCGACAATGGTCAGCTCGCGCACGATCACCGCCGCGAAGTTGACCAGCCGAATGCCGCCACTGTTGTTGCTGAGGGTGAGATTCTCGACCCGACCCTCCACACCGTCCTCCAGGCGGATGGCTTCGCGGTGAGACGCGGCATTGTTGCTGTTGTTCCAGAAGCTGGAATCGTGCAGGTCCACACTGCCGGTGGCGTACAGTGCGCCACCCTTGTCATCGGCACTGTTGTCGTGGAAATCGGCATCGTGCAGCTGCAAGCTGGCCCCGATGGCCGCCACCGCGCCGCCGCCCTGCGCCGCATGGTTGCCGAAGAACTCGCATTCGAAGATGTTGACGGTCCCGGCACCGGTGGCCGCAATGGCACCACCAAGCCCACCGGTTGCACCGTTGGTCAGTCGCAGGCGATTGAAACGCACCAGCTGCCCCAGTGGCACATCGACGTTGAACAGGCGCTGGGCCACCGTGGTGCTGATGGTGGTCAGCGGACGGCCGTCGCGGATCTGACCGTCGAAGGCGAGCTGCTCGGTGACATTGAGATCGCCGACGCCAGCCCCACCGACACCGTCGATGTCCAGGACCACGGTATTGGCAACGCCGTTGTCGATGAACGCGACCACATCGGGGCCAGGCTTGGCATTGGCCTCCATCACGGCGGCGCGCAGCGTGCATTGATCGCCAGCCGTGATCACATCGATATCGCAGTGATCGTCGCCCGGATTGGCATCGACGGCATCGATCAGGAACTGGTTGACCGTGTAGATGCTGGAGGTCAGCGTGGAGCGTTCGATGGCGCCGGCATCGCACTGGGGCAGCCCATTGGCATCGCCATCCTGTGGCCTCGGCGCGCCGAACTGGTCGAAACTGGTGCACAAGCGGGCCGGATCACCACCCGATTGATTCGGGGAAATGCCACCGTCCACGGCAGGAGAACCGAACACCGGCTGGCGATACCAGACCAGGCTGGCCGTCTGGTTGGCCAGCGGCTCCAGCAAGGGATCACGGGTAGAGATGTTCCCGGCGCCGGCCAGTGGCGTGCACTCGACCAGATTCTCGATCAGATTGGTCTCGATCATCACCAGCGGCGGCGGCCCGGCAATCACGCCGATGCGGCAATCGGTGTCATCGCTGTTGGCCAGTATCGAGTTGTAGATGCGGATGGCGCTGCTGCCATCGGCGACAGCGTTGAAGGCCGTGGTCGTGAAGTCCGAGAGCGTGCTGTTGCGCACGGTCAAGGAGGCCGGGCGATCAGCATTGATGCCGCCGGTTGCGGTGGCGCCGACAAAGGGCGGCGAGCCGTCGATCAGACTGTTTTCGACCAGCAAAGTGCTGCCCTGGGCGGCATAGATGGCCTCTGCCACCGCCGAGTCGTCGCGAATGCTGCGGATGCTGCTCTGCCGCAAGCTGGTGCTGCCCGAACTGGCGGTGAAGATGGCAGCGCCATTGGCACTGGTGCGATTGCGCACGAAGTCGGACAGCAGGATTTCGAGCGTGCCGGCATTGGACACGGCCGCGCCGTTGCCGGCGTCGTTGTCCGAAAAGCGCACGCGATCCACCTGGACCTGTGCCGTTGCCGACAACACTCGCAGCGCGCCGCCATTGGTTCCGGCCACGCCGGTGGGCTGGCCATTGCGCAACTGCAGGCCGCGCAGTTCCACGGCCACACCCTGGGTGATGTCGAAGATGCGGTCATTGGCCGGCGCTTCTATGACCGGCAAGCGACTGGCGTCGGCCGGCGCACCGAGGCTGATTCCGGTAATGATCACCGGCGCGGTGATGTCGAGATCGCCATTTTCGGCACCACCCACGCCGCCCAGCGTCAACGTGATGGTGACATCCAGCGGCAACACGATGGTGTCCTGGCCCGGCGCTGCATTGGCCTGCATGATGGCTGCGCGCAGGGTGCATTGATCGCCGAGCACACCCGCGTTGGCGTCGCAATTGGCCAGACCGGTATTCGCATCTGGCAAATCCACATCGAAGGTGTTGACCACGTAGGTGGCGGCGTCAGCCTTGCTTGCGCCAACACCGGCCAACACGACAAGGGCAAGAAGGACGGCGCAAGCCGGCCAGAATCGTCTACGCATGAAAGTGCTCCACGTTTGCACTGGGGGTTGCCAGTGAGTACGCAGGGCGAGGCTTGAAACGACATGCGGGACTGCCAATCAGCGAAAAACAGAAAGCCGGCGCCACGCTGGAGGTGGTGACGCCGGCTGCAAGTGAGGGTCTACGGGTTCAAGTTCGGGCTTGATCAGTCCTCGAATCCGTCACGGAACACCGAGTCGATGGCGACCTGCGCGGTGTAGATGCCGGCCCAGCCAACCGTGATATCCGGATCGATCGGATCGACATAGAGCATGCTGGCGGTGATCGCAAGACGACCGTTGCGGAAGGCGTCCCGCTCAACACCGACGGCGCTGACCAAGGATCCTGCCGGCGCCAGGGGATCGACGTCCGTTCCCACGGTGGTCCCCACTTCGGCAACGGTGCGCAGCGGCATTTGCGTGCCGAATCCTTCTCTAAGGTACAGGCCCTGAGTGGCGTTGCGCTCGGCCTTGAACACCACCTGGATCGGCGACATCGGCCGCGCTGCCAGCGTGGAAAAGGCTGAAGACCGCCACCGGGCCAGCTCGGTGCCAGGCTCGGTGCCGCCACCTACGCCGGGCGGTCGCCCCGAGAAGTTCCAGAACAGGAAATCGTTGATGCCCTCGCGCAGGGTGCGCGCGATCTGGCGTGTCTGGCCGCTGCTGGCCACATGCACGAAGATGCCTTGATTGACCGGGATATTGACCAGCAAACCCGTCGGATGCTGTTGATTGCAATAGGCAATGATGTCGGGGTTGCCATCGGTCGGACACAGCAGCAGCTTCGGGAAGGTCTCGGTCCCCCAACTCGCCCAGAAGCTGAACTGGTCGCCGTCGCTGCTGACGGACAAGGCTTCACCAAAACTGGTGAAAACAGCCCCGGGAGCTTCACCCGGCACTTGATCACCAATGCCCACCATGGTCTGCAAGGTGGGCATCGATGCGATCGGAGCGCGGTAGATGCCGCCCAGTGTTGGTGCCTCCTCGACATCCAGCCCGGTGAAGTAGACCCAGCCATTGGCGGCACTGGGTGGCGCGGTCGAGCCAAATTTCACCGTGCTTCCCATCGGCTGATTGGGGATCAGCATGTTGGAGTTCGCGATCACCCCGGTATACGGGATGGGCGAGGAGGCCACGACATCGCGGAAGTAGATGCCGGTACGACCCAGACCATCGAGCAGATCGGTGTAATTGCCCTTGTAGACGATGTAGCGGTTGTTGACCACCGCCGGCGACCCCGGGAATTGATCAAAGCGAGTCCCCACCAACGCACCCGGGACGGAGTACCAGGGGAAGGTCAATGTGATCTCGTCAGGTTCGACGACATCACCCAGCAGGCTCGCGCCCGTCACGGCATTACCGCCCGGGAAGGCATAGATCCCCGAGGTGCCAACGCGCGTTTCCAGACCGCCCAACAGGAAAGACCACACCGGCTGATGTTGCCCGCGCGTGGCGATCAGGCTGGAGCCCGCATCAATGCGTGGCGTGGACGGAAATTCCAGAAAGGCCGCCGGCAGATTGTTGTACAGAATGTTGTTCGGATCAGGAACCGCATCGTCGCGCGCCAGCAGCTTCAACAAGGGCCCGGGCGCAGACAGATCGCGGGCGTAGACGCCATCGGTCTGCGCGCCGGTACCGGTGCCGCTGCGGGCGCGGAAGACGATCAGTCCGGCGTCGTTGATGGCCGGCTGGTTGTAGCTTCGAAAAGTAGCGCCCGGCGCGCCACCCGGTGCCGGATCGGCGTTGTTGGCCGTGGTGTTCCAAGGCAGTCCTTCCGCCAGACCCCGAGGTCCTTGTGCCAGACCCAGATGTCCTTGTGCCAGACCAAGAGAACTCATCCCCGCCAGCGCCATGGCTGCTGCGGTTTGCGTGAGCGTATGCATGATCATCTCCGAAGTTCACGATTCGGAGCTCTGTGCCACCGGAGGATCAAGGGGCACGGAGCCCGCTTGATCATGAAGCTAGCCGAAATCCCAACCACGCCCTTGCGGCAGATCAAGACGTCATCGCGGCCTTGTTGTCCAATGTAAAGACCTGCGCCCCGTTACCGGACCGGCATGCTCGGACACGGGTTTGTCAGCTTTGTCGCAAGGCCTCCGACGGCGCCGTCGCCGCCGCCCTGCGCGCCGGGGCGTAGCAGGCCATCGCGGCAATCACCAGCATGATCAGCACCGACAGCAGCAGCGCCGGCAGGTCCACCGGGCTGACGCCGACGATGACACTGGCCAGCAACCTGGTCGCCAGCAGGGCCGGAATCAGAGCCAGCCCCAAACCCACCAGCACCAGCCGCAGTCCGCGCCAGCGCACGCTGCGGGCGATCTCTGCCGGGGCTGCACCCAGGGCCAGGCGAACGCCGATTTCGCGCAGGTGCGATTGCACGAACTGCGCCAGCAAACCGTACAGACCGACCGCAACCAGCACCAGACCCAGTGCCCCCAGGGCCGTCATCAGACTGCTGGCGATGCGTTGGGGCAACAAGGCGATGGCTGCCAACTGTTCCAGCCTGAACACCTGTGGTGGCGGCAGATTGGGATCGAGACGCGAGTACACGGTCCTCAGCGCGGCATTGGCCTGACCCACGCTCAGATCGGTGTGCAGCAGCAGGCTCATGCCGGCGCGACGGTATTGACCAAAAGGCAGCAGCAGATAGCTTTGGGCACTCTCACCCAGAGAGGTGTACTGACCATCTTCGATGACGCCGATGACCTGAATCGGATCACGCTGTTCCTCTGACCCATATTCGAAGGTGCGTCCGATGGGATCGGCGTCCTGGAACAACTGCTGCGCCAGCTGGCGATTGATGATTGCCACTCTGGGATTGCCTTCGGTGTCACGGCTGTCGAAATCGCGGCCACGCAGCGACATTCCCATGGTCTGGAAGAATCCGGGACTGACGATATTGGCGACCGGGTAAAGCCCCTCCTCCGGCAATCCCGGCCCCACGATATTGCCGAGCCCCATCGATGACAGGGTCAGCGGAATCACCGCCGCCAGCGCGGCATCATCGACCCCGGGTATCTCGCGGGCAGCCTCGAGCAAGCGGCCGGCCACCGGAACCGCGCTGTCCACGTCGTAACCCGAGGTTTCCAGATCGAACTCCACCGCCAGCGTCTGCTCGACCCGCATGCCCGGATTGACGTCTTCCAGTTCCTGCAGGGCTCGCATCAGAGCGCCACCGCTGACCAGCAGCACCAGGGTTGCGGCGATCTGTACGACGGCCAACACATTGCGGGCGCGCGTACTTCGAAAGCGACCCATCTGCCCAGGCAAGGAACTGCGTGCTGCGCGCAGAGCCGGTATCAGACCACACGCCAGCGTGGTCAGAAGCGCCATCAATAGCGCAAAAGCGACCACGCGCTGGTCGAGGCTGACATCGAAATGCAACGGAATCGGAACGGGCAAGGGAATGGCCAACAGCGCCTTCAGACCTGCCCAGGCCAGCGCCAGGCCGATCACGGTGGCCGGCACGGCCAGCACCAGCGCATCGATCAGCATCATCGATGCCAACTGAACCCGAGTAGCGCCCATGGACATCCGTATTGCCAACTCGGCGCGACGTTCCTCCGCTCGGGCCAGGGCCAGACCAGCAACATTGATGCACGCGACCACCAGCAGGGTGGCTACCATCAAGGAGAGGATGCCGACCATGAGCAGAATGCCGGTACGCGCCACCCCCGGAAGCGGCTGCAGTGGCTCGACCCCCAGCTGCAGGCCGAAGCGCTGGTCGCCCCCCAGTGCTTGGCGCTGGGCGCTGAGACGTTGGGCGATCAGATTGAGTTCGTTGCGGGCATCGGCCAGTGTGTGGCCTTCGGCCAGGCGGCCACCTGTCAGCAACCAGGTACTCAGGCGCTGATCGAGAATGGCTGCCCCATCGGCGGGTCGCAGCAGACTGCGGCGAGTCACCGGCAGGAACAGGTCCGGCGAGATGCCTGCGATATGCCCCCGAAATCCGGCCGGGCTCACACCTACCAGCACAAAGGCGGCGCCATTGATGGTGATGCTCTGCCCGACCACATCCGGACTGCTGTCGAACCAGCGCACCCAGGCCTCGTGACTGATGACGGCGGCCGGCACTTCGCCGTCTCGCCGCATGTCCCCGGACTGCAGCAAACGACCGCGCTCGGCGCGCACACCCAGGGCGTCGAAATAGCTGCTGCTGACCATGAAGCCAAAGCTGTTGCGGGCACTGCCTTCGCCGGGCGCGCGCACCGACAGCGGACTGGGTGCATAGGCATAGACATCGCGCAGCGATTGCGTCTGCTCGGCCAGATCCTTGAAATCGGGATAGGAGATGCTGCCCATGCCGCCCGTGCCGATGCGCTGGATCTCGACCAGCTGGGTATCGGACTGGATACCCGGCAGTGGCCGCAGCAGACTCATGTTGAGCACCGTGAACAAGGCGGTCAGCGCCCCTATCGCCAGCGCCAGGGGCAATACCGCCAAAGCCAGAATCAGCGGTCGCTGCGCCCACTGGCGCGCCGCGTACCAGAGCTGCGGAACAAGGTTCATGGAGTTGCCCAGGCGAGAAGTTGGGTGGCCTGAAGCATGTCGCGTGCCAGGCACGAGGGCACGAGGGCACGAGGGCACGAGGGCACGAGGGCACGAGGGCACGAGGGCACGAGGGCACGAGGGCGCGAGGGCGCGAGGGCACGGGGCACGGGGGCACGAGGGCAAGAGGGCAAGAGGGCAAGAGGGCATGAGGGCACGAGGGCGCGGGGGCACGAGGTATGGGAGTACGAATCGCTCCGGGCGGGGGACTTGCTTCGCGGCGCTCTCCATGAACCCATGTCGAAATTTATTGATTGACCGTCCCTGTGAGCGCAGCGACGGATTCGTTCATTGGTAGGAGCGCCCTTGTGGCGCGACCACCGCTGCGGATCTGCGGCTTGGCGGTCGCGACGCGAGGTCGCTCCTACCGCACGCTTGGGGTTCATGGCCCGCGGGAAGTGTCGGGCAGACAGTGGTGGCTCGCAATGACGCCTCCAAGAGTCCAGAACCCTGCACTCCGTGCCCTCGTGCCCTCGTGCCCTCCCCCAGTCACCGCGTCCGAAAGCGTACAGCCGCCCGCGCCAGCGGACACCCGGCACCGTCTTTGACCGGCATCAGCGCCGAACGCAACGCAAGACGATAGGCTGCATTGCATGAATCAACCCGATGCACCGACCACCCCCGGTTCTGGCCTCAGCAGCCGCGAGGCGCAGCAATTGCTGGAGCGCGTCGGTTTCAACGAGTTGCCCAAGCCACCCCGACGAAGCGTGCTCGGCATCGTCGTGGGCGTGCTCTCGGAACCGATGTTCCTGCTGCTGGTGGTCGCGGCGCTGGTCTATCTGGCCATTGGCGACCCGCGCGAAAGCTTGCTGCTGGGGGCCTTCGCGATCATGACCGTGAGCCTGGTCGTGGTCCAGGAAGCGCGCAGCGAACATGCGCTGGAAGCGTTGCAGGCACTCGGGGCGCCGACCGCCGCGGTGATGCGCGAAGGCGATATGCGGCGCATTCCGGCGCGTGAGGTGGTCCCGGGAGATTTGCTGCTGTCCGGCGAAGGGGAACGTATCGCCGCCGATGGCTGGATCGTGCGCGCCGAAGACCTCAGCGTGGACGAATCGCTGCTGACCGGCGAATCGGTACCCGTCAGCAAGCGCGCCCGCACTGCACAGGACGGCGCGCAGATCCCGGCGCCCGGGGGTGATGACCAGCCCTATGCCTACGCCGGCTCGCTGCTGGTGCGCGGCCATACCCAGATCGTGGTGGCCCGGACTGGGGTGCGCACCGCCGCCGGCCAGATTGGCGTGTCACTGGCGACCATCAGCACCGAGCAGACCCTGCTGCAACGCTCCATCGGACGCCTGGTGCGCTGGTTCGGGCTGGTGGCGCTGCTGGTGAGCGTCACTGTGGTGCTGGGCTATGGCCTGATCCGTGGCGACTGGGTGCAGGGCCTGCTCTCCAGCATCGCGCTGGCCATGGCCATGCTGCCTGAAGAGTTTCCGATGGCGCTGGCGGTGTTTCTGGCGCTCGGTGCCTGGCGCATGGCCAAGGTCAAGGTGCTGGTGCGGCGCCCGGCCATGATCGAGACCTTGGGCGCAGCCACCGTGCTCTGCGTGGACAAGACCGGCACGCTCACCGAAAACCGCATGCGCCTGCACACCCTGGCTGCAGCAGGCGCCGAGCCGTTGGAGCTGCGCGGCGACGAAACCAGCCTGCCGGAAGCTGTGCATCGGCTGCTCGAATACGCGCTGCTGGCGAGCAAACGCCAGGCCCACGACCCCATGGACAGTGCGGTCGGCACGCTGGCGCAGGCCACGCTCAAGGCCAGCGAACACCTGCATGCCGATTGGCCGCTGGAGCGCGAGTATGGCCTCAGCAGCGAACTACCGGCCATTTCCCGAGCCTGGACCCTGCCCGACGGTCGGCGTGAACTCGCCAGCAAGGGTGCCCCGGAAGCAGTGCTGAGTCTGTGCCGGCTGGATGCAGCGAGACGCACGCATATCATGGACCAGGTGCAGACGCTGGCAGCCCAGGGATTGCGGGTGTTGGCAGTCGCCAGCGGACAGGCACCCGCCGGCGAATTGCCGTCCACAGCCCAGGGCCTGAGCCTGTGTTTCGAGGGCCTGATTGCCTTCGTCGACCCACTGCGGGTGTCCGCTCCGGCGGCCGTCGCCAAGGCCCGCGCCGCAGGCCTGGAAGTGCTCATGATCACCGGCGATTACCCGTCCACAGCGCTGGCCATCGCTGCCGAAGCCGGCATCGATGTGACTGCCGGCGCTCTGTCCGGACCGCAGATCGACGAACTCGACGATGCAACCCTGAAGACGGCGATTGCGCGCACCCGGGTCTACGCCCGCATCCGTCCGGAGCAGAAGCTGCGTCTGGTCCAGGCGCTCAAAGCCAGTGGCGAAGTCGTGGCGATGACCGGCGACGGGGTCAATGACGCCCCGGCGCTCAAGGCCGCGCATATCGGTCTGGCCATGGGTGGGCGCGGCACCGATGTCGCCCGCGAAGCGGCCGGCATCGTGCTCCTCGACGATGACTTCGGGCGCATCGTCGATGGCGTTCGTCTGGGCCGGCGCATCTTCGAGAATCTGCGCAAGGTCTTGATCTATATCGCCGCCATCCATGTCCCGGTAGCCACGCTGGCGCTGGCCCCGCTGCTGCTGGGCATGCCACCCATGATCCTGCCCCTGCATGTGGTGCTGGTCGAGATGGTGGTCGATCCGATCTGCTCGATCGCCTTCGAGAATCAGCCGGAAAGCCCGGGTTTGATGCAGCGCGGCCCCCGGCGCAGCGATGAACCGCTGATCGGTCTGCGCCAACTGCTGCTGGGACTGGGATTCGGCTTCTGTCTGTTCATCGGCTGCTTTGCCCTTTATGCGTGGGCCAATGCTGCGGGCCTCGGCGAAGACACCGCCCGCACGCTGGCCTTCGTGGCGCTGACGGTCAGCAATCTGATGCTGGTGCGGGTGATCGCCAGCAACGGCTCCGCCTTCAGCGGCCTGTTCGGGCCAGGCCAGCGACCGTTCTGGATCATCGCCGCGGTAGTGACCAGCGTGGTGACGCTGTGCATCGAGCTGCCAACCCTGGCCGAGATCTTCCGTTTCCAGAACCCCGGTACGCCGATGCTGCTGGCCGTGATTGCAGGCACCCTGATCTACATGCTGCTGCTGGACGCGCTCAAGTGGTTGCCACCGGTGCGGCGGATTCTGGCCGTCGCCTCGCGGACGTAGGCACGGGGCACGGGGCACGGGGCACGGGGCACGGGGCACGGGGCACGGGGCACGGGGAAAAGGCTACGGTCTTCGAGCTCTTGTAGGTCCAGACTTGTCTGGACGCTCTTCGCAGCACGGTGGAGAAGCGTCCAGACAAGTCTGGACCCACAGAAGCGCGCGCACCGGCTTCTTCGTGCCCTCTTGCCCTCTCGCCCCCGTGCCCCCCGCCCTCGTGCTCACCGCAGCCAACGCCGGTCGATGACGGTGCTTGCGCCCCGTTTGGGCACCACCTCGATCCGCACCTCACCCGCTGCTCGGGCCGGATCGATCGGGCCGCGGAATCCGCTTCCATGGCTGCCGACGCCAGGGCCGAAGATTCCCGACAGCTCGGTGCGGGGGAACAAGGCCAGTGCCTGCCTGCTGCCATCGGCATGAACCACGTCCACGCGCTCGATGCCACGCGGATCCATGGCCCAGCCGCGCCATTGGTTCACCGCCGCGACCGATTCGTTGGCTGGCTGCTCCAACACGCCGAAAGCCAGGGCCTGGGCGCCGACCCAGGATTGCAGGGCCAGCCACGGCAGCCCGAAAGCCAACGCCAACAGCAACAGACCGGGTAACGCCGCAGCACCATCGCGCCAGATCCGCGTATAGAGGCTCACCACCACCAGCGCCAGCGCCACCAACGCCGCATTGGCCGCCAGATGCAGATGCCGCGCCAGTTCGCTGTAGCCATCGCCCACCAGCGAGGACGCCCAGCCCAGCAGCACGATCAGCAGCAGCAGCGGCCACAGCCACAGCGCCGCCAGGCGGCGATCCTGGTTTTCGGCGTTGCGCTCGGGCGGCACTGGCGTCGCCCTGGGTTTCAGCAACAGGAGCAGCAACAGCGCCGGTGCCGTCCAGAACAGCAGCAACGGTGCAAAGGGCAGTTCGGCGATGCCATCCGCCAGACTGGCGCCTAGCGCCAGAGGTCCTGCCGGCATGCGCTGGAACTCGGCGCCGGCGACTTCACCCAGATAACTCGGCCGCCATTGCCCCGACAACGCCACGCCGCGCCCGACCAGGCGGGCCAGGGCCGCGGGTTCGGCCGCCAGCTGCAGCGCCCAGGCCAGACGCGAGAGCCTGAAGGCCTGCGGACATTCCACCCGGGCATCACGACCGCGCTGCAGATACCAGGTGCTGTGGACCAGTTCGGCGCAGGCCGGTGGCAACTGTAATCGGGTCACGAACTCGGCAGGATCAGCGGCGGCCGGCAAGGCCGCGCCGAAGAAGCTGTTCCAGCAATTGGCATCGGCGATGGTCTGGTAGCGGCCCTGCAGGTTGAGCTGCAGCGCCAGCGCCGGAATCAGCACCAGCAGCGGCAACGCCACCAGGCGCCTGACCGGCCACTGCTGCCCGCGGCCGAGCACGGCCAACCAGGCCAGCAGAATCAGCGGTATCGCCGCATGCTGAAACCGGGACAAGGCCAGCGCTGCCAGCACCAGACCCCATGTCAGCATGGCCGACACCGAGGGTGCGCGCGCAGCCAGCAACCACGGCAATGGCAGCATCAGGGCCAGATAGGCGCTGAGCAGGGCCGCGAATTCGGTGTAAAAACCTGCCAGATACAGGCTGTTGAAGGGATCGACCAGGATCAGCGCCGCCACCCAGGCATGGACCAGACGCAACGACGGCCAGCGGCGCAAGCTGCGGTCGACCACGGCCAGCGCCAGCAGCAGCAACAAGGCCTTGGTCCATCCCACCAGCCGCAGCGGCATGCTGTCCGGCTCACCCAGACCCAGCGCATCGCCGGCCCGATCCAGACCCAGGGCCACACCGCCGATCAGCACTTCGGTGCCGTACAGGCAACTCGGGTCGCGCGGCATTCCCGTCTGGTAGCGGCTGACCGGTGCCTGTGGCGTGGCGGCGCCGGGCGCGGCGTCCACCAGCGGCTGCAGACCCAGACAGCCGGTGTTGCGCAACATGTCGAATTGATTGGCGAATCCGGCCAAGGGTTGGTGGGTCAGCACAAATCCCAGGCGGGCGCACAGCAACAACAGCGCCAGCCACCAGAGCAAGCGCTGAATCGGCGCAGATCGTCTTTCGAAATTGACGGTCGACATCAATCAGGACGCTAGCCAGACACAGGCCAGCAGCGCCAGCCCCGCGAGCCAGCTGCCGCCATCGCGCAGCGCATACAGCACCGGATCGCCGGGCAACTGGCCACGGTGGGCCAATGTCCACATCCGCGCCAGCCAGGTCAGCAGAATTGGCCCCAAGGCCCACAGTACAGTCGGCCGGCTGTACAGCGTGGTCACGTCTCCGGCATTGACGTACAAGGCCAGAACCACGGTGGCAGCCACGGCGGCGGCGGCGCCGAAGGCCAGCACGATGGCGCTGTCGGCGCGCAGATAGGCACGTCCTGGCAACTGCTCATAGACACAGCGAGTCAATTCGGCATATCGCTTCAGCGCCGCCAGACTGAGGAACACGAACAGCGAGAATCCAACCAGCCAGGGACTGGGTTCGATGCTGGCTGCCAGGGCGCCGGCAATGACCCGCAGCGCGTACAGTGCGGCCAGCAGGGTCACGTCCAGCCACAGGGTACGTTTGATGCCGAGGTTGTACAGCAGCGCACCGCTGGCGTAGGCCGCCAGCGCCCATTGCGCCGGCAGCGGCAGTCGCCAGGCCAGCGCCACCGCCGCGGCAAGCAGCAGAGGAATCAACGCCAGGGCCAGCCGAAGCGATACGGTGCCCGCCGCCAGCGGCCGCTCCCGCTTCTCCGGATCGAGGCGGTCGCTGTTGACATCCAGCGCATCGTTGAGGATGTAGACCGCGCTGGCCACCAGCGACAGTGCGGCAAACATCAGCCCGGCTGCCTGCCAGACTGCGGCATCGCTCCATCGGTGAGCAGCCAGCAAGCCGACGAAGGCCAGCGCATTCTTGGCCCACTGATGCGGGCGCAGCAATTTGAGGATGGGTAACATCGCCCTGATTATGCCGTGTGCCCCTCGACGGCCGCGCCCCCCTACGGCAACATCCACACACATTCCCCGCACTCGGAGAGCGCCATGATCGACATCACCGATCGCGACACCGGCACCCTGATCACCCAGATCACCGAGGAGCAGCTGGCCTTGCTGATCCGGGAACTGGAAGAAGAAAGCAGTGACGACCAGGACTACTACATCGACATGGGCACGCTGAGCCTGCTCGGCGC
Source organism: Rhodanobacteraceae bacterium (assembly GCA_024234055.1). Classification (NCBI taxonomy): domain Bacteria; kingdom Pseudomonadati; phylum Pseudomonadota; class Gammaproteobacteria; order Lysobacterales; family Rhodanobacteraceae; species Rhodanobacteraceae bacterium. The sequence goes on along the minus strand of JACKOW010000022.1, from coordinate 3,846 downwards.
CGCCGGCATGGACAAGGCCTTCCTGCACACCCTGGGGGCGGCGCTCGGCGAGCGCGAGGGCATGGAAATCGTCTGGAGGCGGCGCGAATGAGTTCGAAGCGTCAATCGGTGACGGCCGTGGCAGCGCTGCTCGCATCGATGTCTGCGCAGGCCGGCACCCCCAGCGGCTGCGATGACATTTCCGCCATCGCGCCCTTCACGCAGTTCCGCTATACCCAGATCCAGAGCATCTTCGATACGTTGACCGACCCCAAGAACCCGTTCTCCCAGCTTTGCAGCAGCTGCCATCCCGGCAGCGTCGGCGCTGCCGGCCTGGGTCTTGGTGATGGCTTCAGTTATGACAATCTGGTTGGCGTTGCCAGTGCCCAGAACCCGATGATCCTGCGGGTATCGCCCGGCAATCCGCTGAGCAGCCTGCTGTTCCAGAAGATCAATTGTGACGTTCCTGAAGTGGGCGGCCGGATGCCGCCGGGGGGCATGATTTCGACCACCCAGCAGGCCTTCTTCTACGACTGGATCCGACTGGGCGCGCCACTGTCGCGACTGGGATTCGAAGACCGCTGAGTCAGGCCGTGCGCCGCATCCTCATCGAGCGACCCGGCGGCTACGAGCAGCTACGGCTGATTGAAGAAGCCGATCCGGCCCCGAGCGCCGATCAGGTCGCCATCGAAGTCGCTGCCTGCGGCGTCAACTATGCCGATGGGATCATACGGATGGGCCTGTATGAGTCGGCCAGGAAGCTGCATGGCTACCCGATCACACCGGGATTCGAGATCGCCGGACGCGTATCGGCCGTCGGCAGCGCGGTGCACGAATTCGCCGTAGGCGACGAAGTCTTGGCGCTGACCCTGTTCGGTGGCTATGCCAGCCGGGTGCTGCTGACCGCCGACCGGGTGTTCCCCCGACCGGCCACCCTCAGCGCCGAGGCCGGTGCCGCCATCCCCACCGTGTTTCTCACTGCCTGGTGGATGGCACACCAACAGTTGCGACCACGACCCGGCGACACCTGGCTGGTGCACTCGGCTGCAGGCGGTGTTGGCAGCGCGCTGGCACAGCTAGGGCGACTGGCCGGCTGCCGTGTCATCGGCGTGGTCGGCGCCGCCCACAAGGTCGACAGCGCCCGCGCGGCCGGTTGCGCCGAGGTCATCGACAAGTCGTCCAACCCGCTGTGGCCGCGACTGCGTGAACTGGCGCCCCAGGGCGTGCAAGCTGTCTTCGACGCCAATGGCGTATCCACGCTGGCACAGAGCTACGCCCATCTGGCGCCCACCGGTTCGCTGCTGATCTACGGCTTTGCCTCCATGCTGCCGCGCAACGGGCGCCTGAACTGGGCCAGACTGGCCTGGGACTGGCTGCGCACACCGCGTTTCAATCCCCTGTCCATGACCCGCGACAACCGCAGCGTGCTGGCCTGCAACCTGAGTTTTCTGTCGAGCGAATCCGCCCGTTTGCGCGAGGGCATGCACTGGCTGCTGGCGCGTTTTGCCGACGGCCGCCTGCAGCCACCGCCGATCACCAGTTTCCCGCTGGAACACGCCGCCGAGGCCCAGCGCGCCATCGAGAGCGGGCGTACCGTGGGCAAGCTCATGTTGGTGCCGTAGGAGCGGGAAAAGGGGGAAATCAAGAGCGGGCATCGGCCATGCCGGCTGTCTGTGGGAGCGGCTTCAGCCGCGACAGCCTGTCGCGGGCGGAGCCCGTTCTCACCAAACATATCGTAAGTCATTGCTTTATTGGTTCACAAAGAGGGGGCACGGGGCACGGGGTTGCAGAATTGCCTCATCACGGCGTCATTGCGAGCGCAGCGAAGCAATCCCGATTCTCTTCGCAAGTGCCTGGATTGCTTCGCTACGCTCTCCATATCGTAAATTATTGATTTGCTGTTGTAGGTCACGTTGCTCGCGCAGCGAGCTACGTGACGCAACTCGATGTCACGTAGTCCGCTGACGCGGACAACATGACCTACGACGGCGGGTTCATGGCCCGTGAGCAGTTTTGGGCCGAAACTGGCGGCTCGCAATGACGCCACGAGACCATTCCGCTTGCCCCCTGTCCCTGTCTGGCGAGCAAAATTGCGCACCGCCAGGGGCGACCGGGACTTCCACAAACCGAGTGCTCCCGATAGCTGCTCTTGATTCCCCTTTTCCCTTTTCCCCGCCCCTCCAGCCTTGCGCTATCTTCACCGGTCCGCCCGGCAGACCGCACATGACCGAATCCACGCCTTCCTATGCCGCGCGCGAGCGTCCGGTACTGACGCCCAGCCAGTTGAACCGGCTGGCGCGGCAGCTGCTGGAGGACGCGTTTGCGCAAATCTGGGTCGAGGGCGAGATCTCGAACTACACCCGGGCCGCCTCCGGGCACTGGTACTTCACGCTGAAGGATCGAGACGCCCAGATCCGCTGCGCCATGTTCAAGTCCAACAACCTGTATGTGCGCAACAAGCCGGTCGATGGCGCCCAGGTGCTGGTGCGTGGACGCATCAGTCTGTATGAGGCGCGCGGCGACTATCAGCTGATCTGCGAACACATGGAAGACGCAGGTCTCGGTCGATTGATGCGCGAATTCGAGCGGCTGAAAGCGCTGCTGCAGGCCGAAGGCCTGACCGATCCCGCCCGAAAGCGCCCGCTGCCGCGCATGCCCATGCGCATCGCCGTGATCAGTTCCGCCCAGGGCGCGGCCATCCGCGATGTGTTGTCGGTGTGCGCCCGGCGCTGGCCGCTGTTGCAGATCGATCTGTTTCCAGCTCAGGTTCAGGGCGCCGACGCTCCCGCACAGCTGCGCTCGGCGCTGGCAGCGGCACTGGCAGCGCCCGAGGCCTATGAACTGGTGCTGCTGACCCGCGGCGGTGGCTCGCTGGAGGATCTGGCGGCCTTCAACGACGAGGCGCTGGCACGGATGATCGCCGCCTCGCCCATTCCCACGGTTTCGGCGGTGGGCCATGAGACCGATTTCACCATCGCCGATCTGGTGGCGGACGTGCGCGCACCCACGCCCTCGGCAGCCGCGGAACTGATCACCCCCAGTGCTGACGCCTTGCGCCAGCAGCTGGACCGGCGCGCCCAGGAACTGCGGGAGCATCTCCGACGCCGGATGCAGCGCTGGCAGCAGCGCAACGACGGCTGTGAACGTCTGCTGCGGGCACACGATCCCAGACGCGCGCTGCGCCTGGCCCAATTGCGACTGCAGGCATTGCGCCAGCGTGCCGATTCGATTGCGCATGCGCGGGTACAGCGGCGTCGCGGCGAACTCGGGCTCCTGCTCGAAGCCATCCGGCTGCGCGCGCCGCAGCGGCGCATCAGCGATACCCGGCAGCAGGCCAGCCAGCTGCAGTCCAGACTGAGAACCATCGGCGCCCGCTGGCTGCAGCAGCCGCGCACGACACTGGATCATCAGCGCCACGCCTTGCTGCAGAGCATCCCGGACCTGGCCCTGCTGCGCTCGCGCTGCCGTCAGGCGGTCGACACGCTGCGCCAGCTGGGCCCGGAAGCCACGCTGCAACGCGGCTATGTACTGCTGAAACGCGCCAATGATGGACAACTGCTGATGCGCGCCAGCGCGCTGGGCCCCAATCAGGCGCTGATCGCCCGATTCGCCGACGGCGAACGACGATTGCACAGCGACGACCGGTCTGGCCTCGACGAGCCCTAGCCCGCGGCTCGCACAACCTGACCTGCGACAACAGCGAAATTCAAGACTTGACGCAGACCAGCAAAGGGCTACTTGCGCCGCAGCAAGCCCGCGCTGTCTGGCTGCGTTTTCGGCTCGACGGCGCCTGCCAGATCGTGCATGGACCCCCTGCGAACGGTGGCTGCGCTGCTGGCCACCGGCGGCGGCGTCAAGCGCAGCTTG
>JACKOW010000021.1 GCA_024234055.1 Rhodanobacteraceae bacterium | reverse complement strand
ATTCGGCGGCAACTCGTCTCGCGCGCGCTCGATGGCCTCGCGATAGGCCCTCTCGGCTTCGTCCTGGCGTCCTTGTCGAGCCAGACACCAGCCCAGATCGTGCACGGCCGCCACGGCCGACAAATGCCGCAGCGGCGTCAGTCGCTGCACCCGGGAAAAATCGCTCACGGCCTGCCGCAGCAGCACTTCGGCGGTGCTGGCCTCGCCGCGGACCAGCCGGATTCGTGCCCACATCTGGCGCGCCGCCGCCTGCGCTTCCAGCGCTGCGTCCTGCTCGCCATCAGCGCCCAGCGCGACCAGGGTCTGAAGGCTGCGCTTGATCTGCGCCTCCGCCGTGTCCAGCTGCTGCATGGCCATCTGACCTTGTGCCAAGGCCAGGCGGATGTTGGCGGCGGCAATGGGGTCGCCGGCGAATTCATCGTCCACGCGGCCTTCGAGCCCTTGCAGCAGATCGCCCACGGTCATCTTGGCGCCGGCCTTCCAGCCCAGCAGTTGCATGGCTGGATCCGGCGCCGTCAGTACCGACCACAGGAACTGGTTGATGCGATCACTGCGCACCAGCGCGGCATCGGCACGGCCGGCTTCACGGTTGGCACGGGCGGCTTCTCGCAGTGACCATGCGGTGGTTGCGAACAATGCCAGCAAGGCAAGGCCAGCGGCGGCGCTGGCGCCACGATGGCGCTGGAGGAAGCGCCCCAGACGGTAGCGGATTGAATCTCGGCGAGCCCGGATCGGCTGGCGCTGCAGGGCCCGGCGCAGATCGGCGGCAAAGTCCTCGGTACTCGGGTAGCGCCTCTCGGATGCCGTGTTCAGTGCACAGCAGACCACGGTGTCGATGTCGCCACGCAGCGCCCGTGCCCGAGCGGGCCGGCCTGCCATCGCCGCCGCTTGCGAGGGCGGCGGCCATCGTCTGTCACCGTCAGCCGACGGAGGACCTTGCTCCGGCGCTCGTTCGGCGCCGCTCAGCAGCAGCCAGGCGACCGCCCCCAGGGCGTAAACATCGGTGGCTGTGGTGATCACGCCCCCGGCAATCTGTTCGGGCGCGGCAAAGGCTGGCGTCCAGGCGCGCTCCTGGGTGGTTTCGGCTTTCCTCGCAGCCTGCACATCCAGCAGCCGGGCAATACCAAAGTCGAGCAGCTTGACCTGTCCTTCGGCACTCACCAGCAGATTGTCGGGCTTGATGTCACGATGCACGATCAGGTGGCGATGGGCATAAGCGACGGCCGCGCAAGCTTGTTCGATCAAGTCGATGCATTGCCCCAGGGTCAAACCCTGCTGGCGGGCGTGGCGGTCCAAGCTGACGCCGCTGATGCGCTCCATGACCAGATAGAGCTCGCCGTCTGCGCTTTCACCGCCGTCCAGCAGGCGGGCGATGCCGGGGTGATCCAGCCGAGCCAGAGCATCCCGCTCCTGCCGGAAGCGCTCGATCTGTCGGCCATTCGGAAAGCGCGTGCGCAGCAGCTTCAGGGCGCCTTGTTGCTCGAAACCGCCCTCGACCCGGTGCACCGCGAACACCATGCCCATGCCACCCTCGCCGAGTACGGCGTCGATCTGCCACACACCGAGGCGGCGACCCAGCCAGGGCTGGGGCTCGATCGCACGCTCACTGGCCACCGCGCGGATCTGCTCGAGCGCCGGCGCGGTACGCTGATGATGAAAGAGCAAGCTGCGCAACTCGGCGGCCAGCTCCGTTGGCAGTTGCAGCAACCAGGTATCGCGCTGCTCCGGATCCAGTTCCAGCGCCTCGCCGAACAGCGCCGTGAGTCTGGCGTGGTGTTCGGACGCAGTCACGGGCAATCGCCGGCCAACTCCCTCAACACCCAGGCGCGAGCCATTGCCGCATCGCGCTTGACCGTGGTGGGCGACAGTTGCAGCACCTCGGCGGTCTCTTCCACCGACAACCCGGCCAGATAGCGCATTTCAACGATCTCGACCTGCCGCGGGTCGAGCTCGTTCAGGCGCTCCAGCGCCGCGTCGAAGGCCACCAGATCGATCGGATCGACGCCGCCGCCGAGTGCATTCTCGCGGTCGTCCCAGGTCAGCATCAGCGCCTGCCCGCCGCGTTTGAGGCGCTGCTTGCCGCGCGCGTGATCCACCAGGACATGGCGCATGACCTTGGCCGCCAAAGCCAGAAAGGCCCGGCGATCGCCAGTATCCAGACGCTGCAGCCGGGCCAGCCGCAGCCAGGCCTCATGCACCAGCGCCGTGGGTTGCAGCGTGTGTGGACCGCGTTGATCGGCCATGGCCGCGCCGGCGATGGCCCGCAGTTCGGTGTAGAGCTCCTCAGCGCGCTGGTCCAGCGCGCTGCGCGCCACCGGGTTTTCGCCAGGGTCTGCCATGCCACCAGCATAGCGCCGGCCTCGCCCTGTCGCAGCGGGTCGTGAGCGCTCATTCAGTCCTCGAATCCATCGCTCAGCAGCTGACCTGCGACGCTGCTGCGACAAGGCGCCGGCTCCGAGGTGTTGCCGGCCTCGTCGGTGGCGGTCGCCGTCAGCACCCAGCCCTGCGGCACCTCGGCAATCACGCCGGACCAGCTGACATCGCCATTGGCGTCGGTGGTGCCGGTCACGGTGGAGCCGAGGTAGAGCGTCAGATCACCGCGGCCATCCGGGGGGCAGGCGGGCGCGGCGTAGAGGTCGATGGTGTAGGTCGAGGCCGGTCTGCTGTTGAGCGTGCCGCGGGCAAAGATGCCACCGCCGAGTGTCACCACCGGATGATTCTGGCCGGCGTTGGCACAATTGTGGCCACAGCCGTCGGGATCGCCGGGATCGTTCAGGGTTGGGCCGCTGCCGCAGCCCGGAAAGTCCTGGCACTGGATGTCGATGGCCATGCCTCCGTTGCCGTGGATGCTGTTGCCGCGCACGCGGCTGCGTTCGCCACCGCGGAGCAGTACTCCCGCGCCGGCCTGGTGGGCGATGACATTGCCCTCGCCCGCAGCGCTGCCGCCGATGCTCAGGGTGGGCGCGGTTGCCGGCAGGGAATTGCTCAGGTGATCGATGTAGATGCCGCTTCCGCCGTTGGCCAACACGCTGCCATCGGCCAGTTGCCCCACCCAATTGCCCTGCACGCTGGTCGAGGACATCACGCCGCCCAGCAACAGCGCATCCCCGGGAAAGCCCACCAGCTCGTTGCCACCGCCAGGTGCACCGATGCTGAGGGCGTCGACCCGCCCCAGTTGCCGAATTCCCTGACCCACCGCTCCGGTGGGACTGCCATCTGCGGCGGCACCGAAACGATTGCCAAGCACCAGCAGATTACCGGCGGCAAAGCAGCAGTCACTCATGCGCATGGCGCTGGGGTCGCCCGAGCCGGCGGCGGCGCCGGCGAGGAGGTTCCGGCTGCCGCTGGCGATACCACCGATGCTGCCGCCGTTGAACTGGCAGATGTTGGCGCTGTACCAGGCCGTGCGGGTCACGCTGCCATCCGGTTCGAATCCGAAATAGTTTCCCAGCACTTCCGTGTTGCTGGCGCTGGAGGAACATCCGGAAGTGGCGGCGATGGCAAAGTCGGCAAAGCCATTGCCGTAGGCGTAATTGCGGGCGGCGGTGACGGTGCCGCCGATCCGTGACTGGTCCGGCTGGGTGAAGTTGCAGCCGCCAATGTTGATGCCGACGCCGTTACCGCCGTTGGCGGGCGCCGTACCCGGATAGGGGCCGGTGATATTGGCTTCGATGACGTCACCGCTGCCACAGACGGCGATTCCCGACGCGTAGTCGCGCACCAGCATGCCACGCACCAGATTGTTGGCGCCGAAGGTGGCGAGGCCCGGTCCGTTGGTGGCATTGCCGAAAAGCAGGATCAGCGGCACGCCGGCATAGCCGGGCTGGGTGGTGGCGTCGACGCTGGTGCCGGCGTTGACCACCAGTTCGCCGCTGTTGATGATCGATTGTCCGCCACCGGCAATGCTGAAATTCACCGCATCCGGCCCTGGCAGGGCGGCCGCTTCCTGCAAGGCCGCGCGCAAGCTGCAGCCGCCACTGCCGCAGCCCATGCCGATGTCAGTGGAGCACACCCCGTCGCCCTGTGCGCAATCGGGCAGATTGCTGTTGTTCTCGACCAGAAAGCTGGCCTGCGGTGCACTGGCCACCACGCTCGGTATTGCGCTGCCGGTGTCGACGATCACCAGATCATCCAGGGCATCGGCGTTCAAGCGCATGGCCAGCATGGCGACCGGTGCGGCGCCATTGCTGGCCTGCAGCCGTGTCGCCGAATCGCGCTCCAGCCCGAACTCGACGTGGCCGTCGGCATGGCCGGCGATCAGGCTGGGCAAGGCCTCGGTGGACACGCGCCCGAGCACGGCCGTCGTTGCCGGCCAAGGCAGGCCATCGGCGCGACGATAGGCTGCCGCTGCGATGGTCAAGCCCTGGGCGTTCCATTCCAGACTGTGCAGCGTACCGGATGCATCCAGCAACCATCCGCGCCGCGCGCCTCGAGCTACGCTGGGCGGATACAGCAGCAATTGCCGGGGTGCTGCCATGAGTGGGGCAACGACAGATTGCGGCATTGCCCATTCCTGCCCGCTCAGGGTGCGATCGCTGCCGCTGATCCAGCCCAGACGCTCGGCGCCCAGCCATACGACATCACCCCAGGGATCCTCGTTGAGCATGCCCACCGCCAGTGCAGACACCGGCGCCGGCAGTGCCAGCCTCGTGGGCGGCCGGCGCGAGCCAGCCCAGAGCAACAGACTGGCCTTGCCGTCGTGGGTGACGGCGGCCACTACCTCGTCCACGCCGTCCCGTCGCCCAACCTCGCCCGCCGCCAAGGCCGTCAGCGTGCCCTCCAGCGCAATACTCTGAGCGTCGCCACTACCGCGCAGCTCGGCGGCGGTGAGCCGCCAGAGCGAGTCGCCGCCCACGGCACCAACGATCACCTCCATGCGCCCATCGGCGTCGCTGTCGACCAGCACCATGCGGTCGGCCGCCACTGGAATGTGTCGTTCCGGCCACGCTGCCAGGAAGGCCTCGGGGGGCGCACCACTCAGCGCTTGACGGGCCCTGGCCTGGGCCGTGTGCGGAAACAGGTAATCGACATTTCCGGGATAGACCAGCAGCTTGCCTTCACCCTCGGCGGTCACCAGCGACAGCACCAGATCAGGCATGCCGTCGCCATCCACATCGCCCTGGGCAAGCGCCAATCCCCTCTTCCCGCTGCCAGGTGTGGCTGGCAAATCCACTGCCAGCGGGTAACGGGCAAAATCAGATCGCCCCTGCGCCTGGGCAAACTCCCGATCCAGTCCCAGGCACTCGTCAGCTGTTGTCAATGCCAGGGCGGCCAGCATCCATGCTGCCGCGTGTGCGCTTGCCTGAGTCATCTGCTGCAGCCTCTTGTTCGGTCGACAGCGGCACGAACGACAGATCGCGGCCCCACGGACCACAGCCAGGGACTTGAACCTGCAAATGCCAGACAGAAGGCGATCCGTGAGGCCGGGTGCGCCATGCGAGCTTCCGGGCTTCAAGCTGCACAGCAAACTTTGGGGCGCGGCCCGGCTTGCGATCAGGGTGTCGCCGCGTGATAGTGCGTCATCGGCATGCAGGGGCGTACCCGCTGGTGAACGAGCTTGCTCTTTCAGGCTTCCGATACCTGATCGCTGATCGTCCGGCAGCGTTCTGGCTCTGCTTGGCGTGCTGCCTGTTGGGCCCGTGGTGCTTGCCGGCGGCGCTCGCGCAGTCGCTGGGGCAACCCTATTTCGAGTCGGTGCCCGGGACCGAGAAGATCGGCAACGGCATCATCACCGTGATTGCCCAGGATCGACGCGGGCTGATCTGGCTGGGCACGCCCGAGGGCCTGTACAGCTTCGACGGCTATCGTCTGCATGCCTATCGGAATGTCGCCGAAGCGCCAGATTCGATCGCTGATGACTATGTGCGGGGCTTGCTGGCGCATTCCGATGGCCGCTTGTGGGTGGCCACGCAAAGCGCCGGGCTCTCGATCTACGACCCTCGCCATGATCGTTTTGAGCACCAGCCGCCGGACCCTGGTCATGCCGGCGGTCTGCCAGGCGCGGCGGTGCTGGCGCTGGCCGAGGCTCCGAACGGCGACGTCTGGATCGGCTTTGGCAAGGAGGGTCTGGCGCGTTGGGACCACGCCAGCGGACGCTTCGAATCCTTCCGGCCCGATCCGGGCAGTTCGGGCGCGCTGCAGCATGACACCGTGCGCAGCCTGCTGTTCGACCGCCACGGTGATCTCTGGATAGGTACCGGCAACGGGCTGCAGCGCAAGCGCAAGGACAGCCCGCTGTTCGAGCATATTGCGTCTGCCGAGGACGATCAGGCAGGCCTCAGCCGGCAATACGTCTATGCCCTGTTCGAGGCCAGCGATGGCCACATCTGGATTGGCACCCAGGCCAGCGGCGCGGCGGTACTGGACCCGGACAGTGGCCGTCTGCAGCGCTTCCTGCCGGGCGCGGAGGGGACCGGACATCCGTGGATCTCGGGCTTCTCCGAACCCGTCCCCGGACAGATCTGGGTGCACACCTATGGCGGCGGCATCGATATCGTGGATGCCAAGAGCCCTCGGATCGTCCAGCGGGTACGCAGCGATCTGTCCATCCCCGGCGGACTCACGCTCGATCGTCTGACGGCGCCGCTGAGGGATCGTTCCGGGCTGATCTGGCTGGGCACCTGGGGTGCCGGCGCGCAGCACTACAATCCGCACAATGCGGCGGCTTTCCGCAGCATTCGGCACGGCGCTGCCAATCCGGCGGGTCTCAGCGCGGGCAGCGTCATGAGCACGCTGCCGCTGGATGCGCAGACGGTACTGATCGGCACGGGCGGCGCCGGCATCGACCTGCTCGATCTCGATGAGGGAGTCGTCCGCCGTTTTCCGCCTGATCCGCAGGCGCCGGGAGCCCTGCATGACGGCACCATCCGGGCGCTGGAGCGGGCATCGGATGGCTCGATCTGGGTGGGCACGCAGCAGGCCGGCGTGCAATCCCTGGATCTGGACAAGGGACAGTTCTCGGCCCCTCTGGCCGGCCTGCCACGAGGTCCGGTAAGGCAGCTGGAGCTGATCCCGTCGGGTTTGCTGGCGGTGGGCATGCAGGCGGCGCTGGTGCTCCATGACCCGAGGTCCGGGGCGGTCCGGCGACTGCGCACCGAACTCGATCAGGACTTTACCGACGCCGTCTGGAGTCTGCTGGCGGACGCGGACGGCCATCTCTGGGTCAGCACCCCCAACGCCCTGCTCTGGTGGTCGGAAGGCAGCGACCGGCTGCATCAGGTCGAGGCTCCGACTGATTGGCCGCTCGGTGCCTTGACCGATATACGCATGGACGCCGCCGGCACGGTCTGGGTGACCGGTCCACGCGGCATCGCCCGTCTGCGCGGTTGGCAGCAGGGCCAGCCCCGATTTGAACGCTATGGCCGGGAACATTCGGCTCTGAGCCGCGGCTCCGGTCAGCAGATGTTGCCGGATCAGCGGGGCCGATTGTGGAGCACGCAGGTGCTGGTGGACCCGCGCAGCGACAGCATCCAGCGCATCGGTGTAGCCGATGGCATCGACATCGGCAGCGTCGAGATCGGTTCCGGCAGCATCGGGCCGACCGGCTTGCTGTTCTTCGGCGGCACCCGCGGGCTGCTGATCGTCGATCCCGAGCGCTTCTCGCCCTGGCGTTTTGATCCACCGCTGCTGTTCACGCGCATCGATGTGGACGGTCGCAGCCGCCTGGGGACGGATCCTGGGCCGGGCTTGAATCTGGCCTCGGGTCAACGCCGATTCTCGGCCGAATTTGCAGCCCTCGACTACTCGGCGCCCGCGAGCATTCACTATGCCTATCGCTTGCGCGGTCTGGATGAAGACTGGACCGAAGTGGACGCCGGTCAGCGGATTGCCAGTTACAACAATCTGTGGCCAGGCAGCTACCAGCTTGAAGTCCGGGCCCATCTCAACACCGGCGGCTTCAGTGCTGCGCCCCTGTCCCTGCCGGTCACGGTGGCGCCGATCTGGTGGCAGCGCCCGATCTCTGCCGTCCTGGCGCTGCTGGCGTTGCTGTTGCTGATCGGGCTGGGAATGCGTTGGCGCACGCGCAAGGTTCAGGCCCGGGCCGAAGCCTTGGAGGTGCTGGTGGAAAAGCGCACCCGCGAGCTCAGTCTGGCCAAGTCGGGTGCCGAAGATGCGCTCAGCGATCTGCGCGGTGCCCAGAAACAACTGGTGGCTGCCGAGAAGATGGCCTCGCTGGGGCAACTGGTCGCCGGTGTTGCGCACGAGATCAATACCCCCATCGGCATTGCCATCACGGCGGCCTCGCATCTGGACGAACTGGCGCGCACCGGCAACGCCAAGCTCGAAGAGAACCGGTTCACCCGCAATGATCTCAGCCGCTGGAAGGCCGAGGTCATGGACGCCGCCCGGCTGATCCAGAACAGCCTGCAGCGCGCTGGTGAACTGGTCGCCAGTTTCAAGCAGGTCTCGGTCGATCAATCCAGTGGTCAGCGCCGAACCTTCCTGCTTGACGACTTCCTGCGCGAGGTGCAGACCACCCTAGGCCCCGGGCTGCGGCGTACGCCGCATACCCTGATCTGCGACTGTCCCGAACGCATCGAGCTGGATTCCTATCCCGGGGCTCTGTTCCAGATCCTCAGCAATCTGATCAACAACGCCCAGATACACGCCTTCAGCGACGATCAGCCCGGTCATATGTGGGTCGGCGCCCAGTCCAGTGGTGACTCGCTGCTGCTGCGCTTCAGTGACGACGGTCGGGGGATGCCGGAAGAGGTGGCGGCGCACGCCTTCGATCCTTTCTTTACCACCAAGCGTGGAAGCGGCGGCTCTGGCCTAGGCCTGCATGTGGTCCACAATCTGGTGACGCAGTTGCTCGGCGGCGAAATCGAGCTGCGCAGCAAGCCCGGACAGGGCACGGAGTTCCTGATGCGCTTTCCCAAACGCACGCCGGAGGCGGGCAGGGCTGGCTGATTCGGGTCATGTTTGTGTACCGCTCGTCGGAAAACAGGTCAGTTGTTCAAGATTCTGCATCCATTGGTGACACTCTTGACGTAGGGCGAAATGGGTGCGTGCCAACGTACCCTGGACGGCGTCAGCGGCAATGCGCTGCTGCCGGCGGCGACGCTGGCCAGCGTACTGGTCGACGACCGCCTGCTGATCGACACGTCCAAAGCCAACTGCGATGCCTATCTCGCGGTTGAACTGGGACTGGCAGACTGCGGTGGCCGCACCTTGGCCCGAGACATCATCGATGACTCGCTGGGCGTCATCGTCGGCCCCGGTGTCAGCGACAATGTCGCCAATGACAGTGTCTTCCTCGGCGACTTCCCCTTCCTGGGTCGGCCGCTGTAACGCACGCGAGCCCGGAGCGCCGCCACAAGGTGGGCGCTTCGGGCAGCCTTGGCAAGATCCAGGATTCCACCCGATGAAGCATTCATTGAACCGCATCTGCGTCGTCATGGCGCTGGCAGCCTTGCTGTGCGCCTGCGCATCCGTGCCCGACCAGACCCCAGCGGACACCCGTCCGACACTGCTGTCCGCCGGTTACCCGCTGACCACAGGCCAACGCGTGACGACCAGCGAGGACATTTACCTCGGCAATCTGCAGGCGCGCATCGAAGTCCTCGACAAGCAGCTGGAAAGCACGCCCTCCGCGAGTCTGCAGGCACAGCTGGCGGCAGCCCTGCTGCTGCGCTTTCGGGTGCTGGGCCAGCTCGGTGACGGCGAGCGCGGACTGGCGCTGGCCGCCAGCGCCACCCGGCAAGATCCCGACCTCGCCGATGCCCAGCTGATTCTGGCCTCGGCACTCTCCGTCTTTCACCGCTTCGAAGAGGCGATGGCAGCCCTGATGCAGGCCCGTCGAGCCGGGGCCGATGAAGCACGCCTGGCCACCACCCGACGGGATCTGCTGATGGCCCAGGGTCGATATGAGGAACTGGCCGATGACTTCGCCCGCTCCGCCGAGCCGGTCGCCGACTTCTACGAACTGGCACACCGCGCCGACCTGCGCCTGCTCCAGGGAGATCCTGCGGGCGCCGGCCAGTGGTTCCGCGCGGCCCAGGACCTGTATCAGGATGTCGATCCCTTGCCGCTGGCCTGGTTGTATGTGCAACAGGGCATCGCCCTGCTCCGGCACGACCAGATCCCCCAGGCGCGTGAATTCTTTGCCGCCGCGCATGCGCGCCTGCCGCACTACGCGCTGGCCGCCGAGCATCTGGCCGAATGCGAGTTCCTGCTCGGCCGTCATGATCGAGCCCGACAGCTCTATGCCGCCGTGATCGAGCAGACCGACAATCCCGAATACCGGGCAGCGCTGGCGGGAGTCGAGGAAGCCGCCGGCCATCCCGATCGAGCCCGGGCCGAGCGCGAGTCGGCCAGCCGTGGCTACCGGCAACTGCTGGAGCGACATCGGGCGGCTTACGCGCAGCACGCAGCAGAGTATTTCCTCGAGCTCGGGGAGGTCGACAGCGCCTGGCAGCTGGCGCAGGAAAATCTGCAGCTGCGTGCCGATATCGGCAGCCTGATCCTGTATGCCCGGGCGGCCGAAGCGGGCAACCATCGACAGCAGGCCTGCGACGCCCTGGCACGCATTCGGGCCAGTGACCTGCATCCGCCCGAACTGCGCGAACTGGGGCCCTTGCAGCGCAGCTGTTCGGGTTGAGGAGACCGCGTCAGGCAGGTTGGGTTCGCTATGATCGGCGGACTCGCTGACCGGAGCATCCACGTGCACCTATTCGACCTGGCCGCCGTGCTGATCACCGCAGCAGCACTGTTTTCCTGGGCCAATCATCGGTGGCTGGGGATGCCGACCACGCTCGGCGTGATGTTGATCAGTCTGGTGCTGTCGCTCGGGCTGGCCGGATTGCGCTGGTTCGGCATCGACTGGGCCGATGGCGTCGAACAGGTGATCGCGGCCATCGATTTCGATGAGGCGCTGTTGCACGGCATGCTCAGCTTCCTGCTGTTCGCCGGGGCGCTGCATGTGGATCTGGCCCGGCTGCGCGAGCACCAGTGGGTGGTCGGGGCGCTGGCCAGTGTCGGCGTGCTGATATCCACGGCCCTGGTCGGATTCGGTGCCTGGCTGGTGTTCAGCCTCATCGGCATTCCGATTCCGTTGATCTGGTGCCTGGTGTTCGGTGCGCTGATCTCGCCCACCGATCCGATTGCCGTGCTGGCCACACTGAAACAATTGGGCGCGCCCAAGGCGCTGGAGATCAAGATCGCCGGCGAATCCCTGTTCAACGACGGCGTGGGCGTGGTGGTGTTCATCGTCCTGCTCGGCATCGCCAGCGGTGCAGCGCCGGCCAGCGTCGAGGGCATCGGCAAGCTGTTCCTGATGGAGGCGGTCGGTGGCGTGATCTTTGGTCTGGCGCTGGGCTGGGTTGGCTTCCACCTGCTGAAATCAGTGGACAAGTATGATGTCGAGGTGCTGCTGTCGCTGGCGCTGGTCATGGGCGGATACGCCCTGGCCTTCAGGCTGCATGTATCCGCTCCCATTGCCATCGTGGTGGCCGGCTTGTTCATCGGCAATCAGGGGCGCAGCCTGGCCATGTCCGCACAGACCCGCGAGCGGCTGGACGAGTTCTGGGAGCTGATCGACGAGATTCTGAATGCGGTGCTGTTCCTGCTGATCGGCATCGAGGTGCTGGTGCTGACCTTCAATGGCCAATTCCTGCTGGCCGGCCTGGTGCTGATTCCGGTGGTGCTGCTGGCTCGATTCATCAGCGTAGGCGGACCCATCGCCCTGTTCCGCCTGCGCCGCCAGTTCCCGGTGCGCACCGTGCGCATCCTCACCTGGGGTGGCTTGCGTGGCGGCATTTCAGTGGCCCTGGCACTGTCACTGCCGCCGGGGCCGATCCGCGAACAGTTGCTGATGGCCACCTATGCCGTGGTGCTGTTTTCCTTGCTGGTGCAGGGCACCACCATTTCGCGGCTGCTGCCGCGCGAGCATTGAGGCCGGGGTTTTCGACGGTGGCGAACCGCTTGATGCGACCGACGTTTGACCCCGGGATGGGTCGAGCGGATGATCTTGGCTTGTTGCTTGATGCCGGTCACGTCAGCCAGCGGGCGCTATCGGGTTTGTTTCGGACAGGTCCGCCGCACGGAGAACCGGCCCGGCGTCGCTTGGAGTCTTGACCATGCATCCCTTCCGTCTGCTGTCCCGTCATCGTTGCTGCCTCGGGCTTCTGACCCTGGCGCTCGGTACCGGCGCCTCGGCACAGACCTTCCAGAACCTGTCGGCGACGGTCGGCTTTCAACCCGGCTTTCTGGCCAATATCCCGGCCGGTGGCCTGGCCGTGGATGATTTCGACCGCAATGGCTATCCCGATATCTTCGTGACCGGCTATCTCTTGCCGAATCGGCTGTTCTTCAACCAGGGCAATGGCCAGTTCACCGAGAGCGCCGCGGTCAACGCCACACTGCCTGGTACCCGCTGCAGCGTAACCGCGGCCGCCGACTACGACAATGACGGCTGGCCCGACCTGTATGTGGGTTGCCGCGACCAGAAGAACTACCTGTTCCGCAACACCCAGCAGGGACAGGTCTTCGTGGATGTGACGCCGGCGGAACTGGATCACAACGCGCCAGGCGCCAATTCTGCGCGCACCGATGCAGTGGCCTGGGGTGATCTGAACAACGATGGACTGCTCGACATTTTCATTGGCGTGTATCCCACGTCCGATACGCCCGACCTCGGCAATCCGGATAACCTTGATCGCATCGTGCTCAACAACGGCAACGGCAGCTGGACGCAGGTCACCAGCCAGTTCGCGCCGGCAGACATCGCCAAGCTCGGACGGACGGCGTTGGCGGCGGTGATCTCCGATCTTGATGGCGATGGACGCGCCGATATCTACGTGGTCAACGACAAGCAGCTGGGCAACGTGCTGTGGCACAACGATGGTCCAGGGTGCGGCGGCTGGTGCTTCAGCGAACGCGCGGCTGCGAGCGGCGCCAATCAGACGCCCTTCGGCATGGGCATTGCCGTGGGTGATGTTGATCGCGATGGCATCTGGGACATGTATTTTTCCAGTATCGATACCCAGCACTTTCTGCAGGGTGACAGCCGCAGTCCCCTGCATTTCACCGAAGATCCATTGTCACCGCTGAACCACTACGGCGTCGGCTGGAGCACCATCTTCAGTGATTTCGACAACGATGGCTGGGAGGATGCCTATCTGGCCTGTGGCAGTGGCAGCTTCTCGACCACCAGCGATCGCGACCAGGTCTTCCGCAACATGGGAGCTGGGGTCTTTCAGGTGGTCAGCGTCGGTAGCGGCATCGACGAGAACAAGCCCACGCAGCCGGCGGCGCGCATCGACTTTGACCGCGATGGTCGTACCGACCTGGCCGTTGGTCACTGGAACAATGGCTATGAGTTCTACCGTAACGTGACCGCGGGCACGGGCCACTGGATGGCTTTCACCCTCACCGGCGGCGGCGCCGTGAACCGGGACGGTATCGGTACCATCGTCACCGTGGAAACCGCCGACGGCGCCGTTCAGATGCGCGAGATGCGCGCGGGCGAGGCGCGCGGTTCGAGCCATGAGAAAGTCCTTCACTTTGGCCTCGGCAATTACACCGAGGCGCAGGTGCGGGTGCGCTGGCCCGATGGCACCCAGGAGAATCTGGGCACGATGGCGGCCGATCAGTACCACGCCCATCAGCACCCTGCGGTGGCGCAGGTGTTTCGCAGCGGCTTCGAATGACGCTGTCCGCGATGTCCCCTCAGAACCGTTTAATCGATTCTGTCGCTGTGACGGTTCAGTTGCCGGACCTTCAAGAGAATCTGACTCCCATGAGATCCAAGATGCAGTCAACCCAAACTTCCAGGATCAAGGGCGGAGCGCGCCTTCGTCGTTCACATGCAAGACTGGTCCAGGCCGGCCTGCTGACCCTGAGCCTGCTGGCTGGCAGCCTGGGCCTCGCCGCCCCACTGCCGCCCTTGCAGCTGCCGCCAGCACGTCACAGCGCCGACAAGATGGCGGCAGTCTGCAGCTTGGCCCAGACGGTGGCACGCAACTGGAACGAGCAGACCCTGGCCGCGATTCGTCTGGACGCACCGCGGCCCACGGTGCATGCGCGTAACCTGTTCCACGTTTCGCTGGCCATGTACGAGGCCTGGGCGGCCTATGCGCCCGAGGCCAGCGCCTGGCGGTTCGACGAATCCGCGGCAGCCTTCGGGCAGCCACAGTCCAATCGCGAGATTGCCATCAGCCACGCTGCCTATCGCGTGCTGGTCAACCGCTTCAGCGGCTCGCCGGGGGCGAGCAGCTCGCTGGCCTCCTTCGCAGCCTGCATGCAAGCGCTGGGGCAGGACCCGGCGAATACCGGCACCACTGGCAACAGTCCGCAGGCCATCGGTAACCGGATTGGCGCGGCGATCATTGCCTTCGGCCTGCAGGATCACTCCAACCAGCAGAACAGCTACCTGGACACCACCTTCTATTTCCCGGTCAACAGCCCGATGCTGGTGCAACTGCCCGGTACTGGTGGTCTGGTCGACATCAATGCCTGGCAACCCCTGATTCCTCCCGGTGCGCCGGGGGTGCAGAATTTTCTGACGCCGCACTGGAGTCTGGTCACGCCCTTTGCGCTGGTGCGCCCGGCCCCGAACGCCACCTACCTCGACCCAGGTCCGCAACCCAAGCTGGGTGGCATCGGTGATGCCCAGCTACGCCAGGATGTGCTCAGCCTGATCCGCTTCAGCGGCCGCCTGGACCCGGACGATGGCGTGCAGATCAACATCTCGCCGCGGCTGGTCGGCAACAGCACGCTCGGCAGCAACAACGGTCAAGGCCACCCGCTGAATCCCGCCACCGGGCAGCCTTACGCCGACAATTTCGTGCTGCGCGGTGATTGGGGCCGGGTGCTGAGCGAATTCTGGGCTGACGGCCCGCTGTCGAGTACGCCGCCGGGGCACTGGAACGAGATCGCCAACGAAGTTTCGGACCACCCGGCCACGGTCAAGCGCATTGGCGGCAACGGACCCGTGCTGAGTGACCTGGACTGGGACATCAAGCTCTATCTCACGCTCAATGGCGCCCTGCATGACACCGCCATCGCCACCTGGGAGGTCAAGCGCAAGTACGACTCCGCGCGTCCGATCACGCTGATCCGCGAAATGGGCAGCCTGGGACAATCCAGCAATCCGGCCTTGCCCTCCTACCATGTCAACGGTCTGCCGCTGGAGGATGGACTGGTGGAGCTGATCACCACGGCCTCCAGCGCGCCGGGCCAGCGCCATGCCCACCTGGCAGGGCATGTTGGCGAGATCGCCATCCACGCCTGGCTTGGCCATCCGGCCGATCCACTCACCCAGCACGGCGGTGTAGGCTGGATCCGCGCCGTCGACTGGATCCCCTACCAGAAACGCAGTTTCGTCACGCCGCCGTTCGCCGGTTACACCTCCGGGCACAGCGGTTTCAGCCGTGCTGGTGCCGAAGTCCTGACCGCCTTCACCGGTACCCCCTACTTCCCCGGTGGCCTGGGGGAATTTGTCGCCGATGCTGGCGGCAACGGTCGCTTCCATCTGGCTTTCGAGTATGGGCCGGCCCAGACCACCCGCTTGCAGTGGGCGACCTACTACGACGCCTCCGACGAAGCCGGTATCTCGCGTATCTACGGCGGCATTCATCCGGCTTATGATGATTTTCCCGGGCGGGTGATCGGCCACGAGGCTGGCCTCGCGGCGCTGGCGAGCGCACTGCCGCTGTTCGGCACGCCGCCGCCGGATGCGCTGCCGGTGCCGGCGATCGATGCCCTCGCGCGCCTGGTCCTGTTGCTGGGCGTGCTGACGCTGGCGGGCGTGTGGCTGCGTCGCCGCTGATCCGCGGCCGACCGGCAGATGTTCGCAATCGTTGCAGCTGGCCCATGTCGGGTTGTATGTGGACGACGGCTGTCGCAGGCTTGCCCATGGATGGTGTCGAGGCCGACGAGCCCGCCGCCGTCCGCATGCTGCACGGGCGTTGACGCACAGTGCGAAGCAACCCCGCAATCGGAGACCCTGACGATGATCAAGCTGATATCCGCTTCGCTGCTGGCTGCATTGGCCCTGACCCTGGCACCGGCCGCCGAGGCCAGAAAAGGTCAGATTCAGGACATCGATTTCGGGGCCATCACTTGCAAGGCCTTTCTCAATGACCTGTCCACGGCCAGCGAAGAAGACGCCGGTGCCATCTTCCTGTGGCTGGACGGCTATCTCAGTGGCGTATCCGGCGATACCGTGTTGCGCTGGGACGGCATGAGCAGCTTCGCCGAAGAACTGGTGAATCGATGCCAGCGCCGAGGCAATGAGCGACTGCTGGATGCCGCCCGGAATGTCGGTCTGAACTAGCAGCCGGCGGCCACTTGCGGTCAGGACAGCACGCGCCAATGCTGGCGCTGTGCGCCTGACAGTTCGAGATCAAATGGCGCTACGCAAGCGACGGCCAGGTGGAAGCTGGTCGTGCTCAGCAGTTCGATCTCGGCGTCGTCCTGTCTGCAAGGCTGCAGGAGAATGCTGGCGAGGTACTGCGGCAGGGCACTGCCGCAATCGCGCTTGATCAGGGCTTCCTTCAGCACCCAGCGTTGCAGCAGGGTGTCGTCGTCCAGTTCACCCGGCGATTCTTCCTCGGCGACGAGCAGGTGGGCGAAAGTCCGCAGCTGCGGTCCGCGGCCACGCTCTTCCAGGTCAATGCCAATGGCAGCGGGCGACAGCGCGCAAGCTATCCAGTTGCCGCTGTGGCTCAGCGAGAGCTGCAAGGGGGCGTCGAGCACCTGCGGGGGCAGATGTTCGCGCTCGATCAGCACGCATTCGGCCGGATCTCGATCAAGCAGGCGCCCCAGCTGCAGACGTGCCAGCCAATGGCCGGCCAGATATTGGCGATGGCGGCTGGGCACGCGCAGGCGCTGGGCGCGGGCCCATTCACTGGGGGACAACCAGGATTCGGGTGCGGCGGGTGCCTGCGCCAGCACATCGGCGACAGCCGCGACTGCGACCGAAGTCACCGGCAGTTTCACCGCGCCAGCCTTGAGGAGGGCCGCGCGCCTGCGCGGCCGCTGTTGCCTGGGGCTTGCCTGTAGCCAAAGCGGCGCCGCAGGCGCGGCGCCCTCCACCGGCCGCGCCGGCTGCCCAAGCGCCATCGACCGGTCATGCTGTCGTCAGCACCGCTCTGACCCCCAGACCCGTGGCCTCGTAGATGCGCTGGCCATCGACCCACAGACTGGCATCGCCCAGTGCCAGCCAGCCGCTGGCCTCGCGCCGCAGCTCGGTCAGTTCCAGGGTGGTGTGCACCTGCCGATGATGCGGCAATACCTGGCCGCGGTACTTCCAGCGATGGTGCTGATCCAGGGCGATGCTCTGGAAGCGGGCGCTGGCTCGTTCGGCGGGGCTCAGATGCTGCAGCAACGCGTACTGCAGCGTCTGCAGCATGGCTTCCAGGCCCAGCGAGCCCGGCTGCACCGGATCCTGGAAGAAGTGTGCCTTGAAGAACCACTCGCCGCTGTCGACATCCTTGACCGCGCGCAGCTGACCCAGGCGCGCCGCGCCAGCCTCGGGCCAATGGCCTTCGATCCGGTCGATCATGCGCAACATGCTGCCGGGCAGGCGCAACTCGCCGGTGGGTGCGGCATCAAGCGCCGCCAGATCGATATCGACATTGGCAGGGCGGGTCAGCAGCTCCCGCTGTCCAGCGCTGACCGGCAGTCCGGCCTGCGCTGCCAGGGCCTCGGGCGGGAAAAAGCCGAACACGGTCTTCAGCTGATAGACCTCGCGACCCCCCAGATGACAACGCACCCGGAAGTTCTCGATGATCATGCCGGCACTGGCTGACACATCGGTGAGTTCGACTTCGGTCGTCAGCGTGCCGGCGCCCCCGGGCAATTCGGCCAGCACCGTGCCCTCGCCGTCGAGGTTGCGGAAGCCGAGTTCGCTGTCCACGGTCAGTGCCGAACCGACATAGCTCGATAGCCAGCCGCAGGGCTGCAGTGCCGCCTCCAGCAGCACGGCGAAGGGCATCACCCGGGCGCCGTTCTGGTCCAGATACCAGACCGACTCCGGCACATCGTACTCAGCCACCACCCGGGCGCCGCCGCGCATCACGCCGATCGGCCCGTCGATGTGGGCAATGCGGCTGATGAAGTGATAGGGCGGACTGGGCAGTCGCGCCACCCGGGTGGGGCCATCGAAGCGGCGGTACATCGGGCCGAAGGCGGCGGACGGACGCCCGAGCGCGCAGGCGAGCAGGCTGTGTTCGTCGAAGGGGAAGCCGTTGATGGTGGGGGGTGTGGGCGCTGGCGTTTGCGGAATCTGGGCCACTGGGTGATGGCCGGCGTCGCTCGCCATCTGTAGGTCACGTTGTCCGCGCAGCGGGCTACGTGACATCACGGTCTCCGGAAGCTTGATGTCACGTAGGCCGCGTTGCGGCCAACGTGACCTACGGTCGGCATCCTCCAGCGGCCAGTCGGGCGCCAGTTCCAGCGCCACGCGCCTGGCGTGGAAGGCCTTGAGGCCATCGACCGTGCACAGCAGATCGGCCCAGATCGTCGGTTGCGGTCCGGCGCTGCGTTCCTCGATGTAGACCTCGGTCACCAGCAGCCGCGAGGCAGGCGTGACCTGACCGCGACACTGCAGCGCGTAGCTGAGCTCGGGTACCGGCTGAAAGCGCCAGCCGTCGCGCTTGAGCGTATAACCGCAGGCCGCCAGATACAGCGCCATGGCCTGCAGGCAGGCCTCGAACATCAGCGTGCCGGGCATGCATGGGTCATTCTTGAAATGGCCGTCGAAAAACCACTGCTGCGGATGGATGTCGAGCTCGGCGCGCAGATAGCCGCGGCCCCAGGGTCCGCCGTCGATGGCCAGTTCACTGACCCGGTCGAGCAGCAGCATCCGCCCACCTTGAATGCCCGGGCTGCGGGTGTGGGTGCGGGCCAGCTCGAAGCCGGCGCCGAAGCAGTCGTATGTCTGGCCGGCGGCAAAAGCCTCCAGCTGCGAGCGATTCAGCGTGGTCCGGGTGCACGTCACGGCTACCGCATCGAGCTTCGGTGAATCGGCGATCTGCTGCTGCTCCGGGCTCCACAGGCATCCCGCTGAAGCTGCCAGTTCATCGGCGGTGAAGAATCCGGCCTGACCCTGACGTACCGACAGCTGGCGCCGATCGCCGTTGTGGCAGTCGTAGTGGAAGAACATCAGACGCACATCACCCTGCGCGGCGTGGCCGTCGAGCTCGATATCAAAGTGCAGCGTGTCGCCCAGTGCCGGCAGATCGCCGTGGTACATCAGCTCGCAGCCGAGCAGGCGGTAGACGCGTTCGCCGCGATTGTGGGCATCGATGCCTTGCCAGGACACCAGCATCAGATCGGCCTGTCCGGCTTCAATCAGCACGCCGGCGGCCAGACGGCCGCAGTGGGTAGCCCAGTCGTGATTGGCAATATCGGTTTCGGTGCGGATGCGGCCTTTGCCGAGCACCCGCGGCGGCCCATCGATGGCGATCACGCGATCTGCGAGCAACAACGGCGGCCTGGGCATGCGCACCTGGCGCGCGTAGCCGTCCTGGCCGGCAAAGGCCGGGCCGAAGATCTCGGAGATACGGCCGTCGGCGTGGATTTCGAGTTGGGCGCGGGTGAAGCGGGTTGTGGGTTGTCGGCTGTGGGTTGCTGGCGCCTGGCTGGTTGTCGGTTGTGGGTTGTCGGTTGCTGGTTTCAGCACAAAGGCCGTCGCAGCCGCTGGGATGCGATTAGCCTGTGGGGTGGATTCGCGATGGGCGAACAGCAGCGTCTGGGCGCGGGCTTGCAGGCCGAGGAACTGCTGCTGGGCACTGCTCATGGCGTGCAAGTATTGCGACTGGGCTTGGCTCAGCTGCGCGAGCTGACGCTGCACGGCGCGGTGCGCCGGGTACCGGAAGACACCGGTCTGCGGCTGATCGTAGGTCACGTTGGCCGCGTAGCGGGCTACGTGACGGGGCGCCGTGGCCTCACGTAGGCCCTGCGGGCCAACGTGACCTGCCTTGGCGAGCGGGCTTGCGGTCGGCGACCAGCCGAATACGCTGGGCAGCGCCGGTGCTGGCAGCATGCGCTGCAGGGCGGTTCCTTTTATCTGCACTTTGACCTCGGGCCAATGCGCGGCGAAGCGCATCGGTCGTTTCGGTGTCGGGTTTTCTGCGGGCGGTGCAAGTGAGAGCTGCAATGCCGCAAGGTCGATCTCGACGCCCGCCACCCAAAGTGCCGCGGCTGCCCCGAGCACACCCTCAAGCCCCTGATTCCTGCGGTCCAGACTGACAATCAGCGCTTCGCGCTGCCCGAGGATGTTGCGGATCGCACGGGCGAAGCTGTTGCCGGGGCCGTGCTCGACGAACACGCGCACGCCGTCGTTCCAGGCCTGCAGGATCACCGGACGCAGGTCCAGTGTCCGATTGGCCTGGGCCAGAATGGCCTGGGCGCAGGATTCGCGATCGGGCGTGTAGGCTCTTCCACTGGCCGTCGAGTAGATCCGACCGCAACGCGGCGCCTGGGTGTCGCGGCGATGCAGCGCCAGCCAGTCCTCGGCCACGGCCTGCAGCTCGGGCACGTGCACCGCCAGCGGATAGTCCAGGCGCAGACAGCGGCTGCTGCCGATATGCTCGACCACGCGGGCACAGCCGTCGGCGTCGCCGGCGATCAGGCAGTCGGCATCAGCATTGATGATGGCTAAGTGCACCGGCGGCTCGGGTTCGATCGCCGCGCGAACCTCGGCGACCGGCGCCAGCACGGTCCAGCTGGCCCAGCGCACCGGCCCGGCCCATTGCGCCGCGACGGCCTCAAAGTTGCCACCGAGTTGGCGCGTCACCAGGCCGCTGGCGTCCATCTCGTCCATCAACGCGTCGGGATCGGTCCAGACTTCGGCCGCGACCAGCGCATTGGTCTCGCCGGAGGAGTAGCCGATCCAGGCGTCCGGATGCAGTCCCAACAGCTCGGTCGACAGCGCCAGATGCAGCTGCGACAGCGCCGAGGCACCCCACAGTTGCTGCACGGCGCTGGGGGCGGACTCGCCTGCCAGCGACCAGTCCAGCGCCGTCGAGAGCCGGCGGCTGCGCTGCCCCAGCGTATCCAGCAGGGCCGGAAATGCCTGCAGCAGCTCGCGCCCCATGCCGGGGTAGGAGGCGCCGGCTCCGGCGAAGACGAAAGCCAGTTCACCCTCGATCGGGCGCTCGCGGAAGTGCACGCTGCTGCCGGCCGGGGCGCCATCGCGCAGGTGCGCCAGCGCCCGGGCGCGCACTTGCGCCAGCTCGGCCGCGGTCGCCACCAGCGCCAATCGCGCCGGACCCGATGCGGGGACGGTGCCGTGGGTCAGCGCCTCGATCAGTTCGGCCTTGCCGGCCGCGGTCAGCAGATGCAGCTGCGGCGCCGGTGTCGGCAGACGGCAGACCTGCGCCTCGCGCAGTCGCATCGGTGCATGCCCGGGCAGAGCGATCTCGAAACCCCGGGCCCGCGCACTGAGCCAGGACAGACCGTCGAACCGTCGCCGGTAATGCAGGCAAAGGGCCGCCGCGGCCAGTCGCAGCAAACCGTCGGCGGCGCCAGCATCGCCAAAGCGTGAGCGCACATCCGGCAGATCCTCACCCACCGCCTCCGATTCGGCGCGATCCAGCAGCGCGTAGATGCGGTCGCCGTCACGCTCGGCATCGGCCAGACGTTTCAGCACCAGTGCCACCGCTGCGTCGGCGGGGCGGGTGTTGCCGGCGGCGATGGTCACTGGCTCGCAGCAGAGATCGACCGCGCCGACCAGCACCGCGTCCTGCTCACCGGCGAGCAGCGCCCGTCGGGCAATGGCCAGCGCCTGCAGACCGGACTCGGCACCGGCCTGCAGCGTGTAGCTGGGTCCGCCCAGATCGAATTGCGAACTCAGACGATTGGCCGGGATGTTGGGCATGCAGCCGAGCACCCCGGCGGCCTGCAGCGGCGCGACCACGGCGTCGCGGTCAGCACCGGCAGGCAACCGCCAGCGCGTGCCGTAGCGGGCGATGTCGGCATCGGGTTCCATGCCGATCAGGGCGCCGATGCGCGGTCCCGGCGTGATTCGCGCCTGGGCCAGCGCGGCGCTGGCAACCCGCAGCAGCAGCAGTTGTTGCGGCAGGGCCTGTTCCAGATCCCTGGGCGGGAAACGCAGGCCCGCCAGATCCAGTTCGATCTGCTCGGCGCGGGCTTGTCCGGCATTGTCCAGCAGCGGTGCGCCGGCGAACAGCGCCGCGGCGACGGCAGCGCAGTCGTTGTGTGCGCCCAGGCTGCACGCCAGGCCGACGATGGCGACTGGCTCGTCGCCGATCGCCGCCGGGTCAGCGGGCGCCAGCGGCAGCGCCGGATCGTCCTCGGACAGGATCAGGTGGGCATTGTTGCCGCCGAATCCGAAGGCCGAAATGGCGGCGATGCGTGGACCGACGGTGGGCCAGTCCTCCGCTCGCTGCAGCAATCGAAACGGCGTTTGCGCGAGAGCCTCGTGGTAATGATCGACGGGCCGATTCGGTGGCCTCTGGCCGTGGCGCAGCGCCTCAATCAGCTTGACGATGCCGGCGCCGCCGGCGGCGGTGATCAGGTGGCCGAGATTGGATTTCGACGAGGCGATCGGTAAATCCGCCGCCTCTGCAAACACCGCCGCGCTGCTCCGCAATTCGGCGGCATCACCCACCGGCGTGCCGGTGGCGTGGCATTCCAGCAGGCCGACCTGATCCGGGCGCAGGCCGGCATCGGCGTAGGCACGGTGCATGGCGCGGCGCTGGCCGTTCTCGTCCGGCACCAGCAGGCCGCGACCGCGACCGTCGTTGCTCAAACCGATGCCACGGATGACGGCATGGATTCGGTCGCCATCGCGACGGGCGTCGGCCAGCCGCTTTAGCGCGAAGATGGCGCAGCCCTCGGCCGCGATCAGGCCATCGGCATCACGGTGAAAAGGTCGTGACTGGCCGCTCTTGCTGAGCGCGCCCAGCGCCGCAAAACCCTGTTGCAGGAACAGCGGATCGGCCCGCTGCACGGCGCCCGCAAGCATCAGATCCGCCTCGCCATCGTTGAGCTGATCGCAAGCCAGCTTGAGTGCATACAGCGAACTGGCGCAGGCGGCATCCAGACACCAGCTGCCAGCGGTCAAATCGAGCGCCCGGGCAATCAGCGCAGCGCTGCCGCCGCTCATGGCGCGATGGCGCGGATCCCGCGGCGTTTCGTCCTTCCAGACCTGATCGGCAAAACGCGCCATCGATTCAGAAGGAAAACCCAGATTGCCGAGCACCAGGCCGATCCGCGCCGGCCGCGCAGCGATGTCCTCCAGAGCCGTGCGGGCGCAGTGCAGGGTCCAGTGAACCAGTGGATCCAGCCCATCCAACTCGGCGGCTGGAAGATCGAAACCCAGTGGGTTCCAGATCTGCTCAAAGCCACGGACAAAGCCGCCGCGATCGCTCCAGCAATGGTCAGCCTGCGGCGCATCGGGTTGGCAAAGCACCGTTGCCGGATCCAGGCCCCAGCGTCCCGCGGGCACCGCCGAGCTCAGATCGCGGCCGGCCATGACCGCGTGCCAGAGTTCCTCCGGGCTCAAGGCGCCTGGCAGCACGCAGCCGCGGCCGACGATGGCGATCGGGGTCATGGGAACAACTCGGGTGTCATTGCGACCCCGGTCGTGATCCGGGGCACACCGGGAAGCGGGCTCGCCGGTCCCTGGATTGCTTCGTCGCTGCGCTCCTCGCAATGACGCCGGGATGCGAGCCTTGAGGAGGGCCGCGCGCCTGCGCGGCCGCTCTTGATCTTCAGGCCAGGCAAAGCGGCGCCGCGGCGCGGCGCCCTCCATGGGCTCAGTTCCGCAACCGCCCTCACGGCGCAATCGCGTGGTTCTGCACGCCCAGCATTTCAGCCACGGCGCGGCCGCTGGCGTCGGTGTAGACGATGTCGGTGGTGGTCATGCCCTGACCGACACGGCGGGCATAGGCGGCTGCGGTGATCGGACCGGGCACTGGCGTCGCCAGGTGTCGCATCTCGGCAACGCTGGTCGGCAGATTGGGGCCACCGAGCATGCGCTGGCCATAGAGCACCGCCAGTTGCAGACCGCCGTCCAGCGCGGCGACATCGAAGTGCCAGTCCTGCTCGGGCCAGGCCGCTGCGGCCACGCCTCGCAATCGCGCGGCGACGCCTTCGTCGGAGATGCCGGTCAGGCTTTCGATCAATTCGAAGGGGCCGCGATGGAACAGCAGATCCTGGTACATCGGCGTACCGTTCCAGGCTTCCAGCTGCATCGTCGGGCGAGCCTCCGCGCTGATCTCGGGCGGGCCAAATTCGGCGCGGGCGCTGTAATGGAACGCGCCGTTGTGGCCGAGGATGCGCAGGTCCAGCTGCGTATCACCAGCGCGACTCCGGCCTTCGATGCGCAAACGGTCGCCGCCGTTGCGGAAGCCACTCAGGCGAATGCCCTTGAGCACCTTCAGCTCATGCAAGGCGCGCAATCGCAGGCCGGGACGCCAGCCACGCACGGCGCGGGCCATCCACTCGGCCACCAGCGCCAGCGGCACCACCGGCAGCCCAGCGACCTGGTGTCCCTCCAGCCAGCCATGGCTGTCCTGATCGATGCGCAGTTCCAGCGCCTCCACGCGTGACTGGGCGCCGTCGACCAGCAAAGCCTGCGGCCGCGGTTCGCCACCCAATACCAGTTCCAACGCGCCGGCATCGGCCATCTCGTCGGCGAACATGCGTGCGCCCTGGTCCAGCGGAATCATCGGCACGCCGAGTTCGGCAAAACGTGTCGCCAGCGTCGGGTTGACCATGCCACCCTGCCATGGGCCCCAACCCAGTGACTTGACCCGCAGTTCCGGGCGGCGTCGCTGCTCAGCCGCGAGCACCTTGGCCAGCACCTCATTGGCCATGGCGTAATCGGCCTGCCCGGTATTGCCGCAACGCGCCGACACCGAGGAGAAGGCCGCCAGCAGCTTGAGTTCGTCACCGCGGGTGGCGGCCAGCAGATGCCGAAGGCCCTCGACCTTGGCGGCGAACACACGCTGAAACTGGGCATCGGTCTTGTCGGCGATGCGCCTGTCGGCGATCAGGCCAGCGGCATGGACGAGGCCACGGATCGGGCCGATTTCGCTGCGCACCTGGCGCAGTGCGGCGTCGACTTCAGCGGCATTCTCGACTGAGGCCTGCAGATAGTGTGCCTCGCAGCCGATGGCGGCCAGTTCGGCCAGCGTGGCTTGAATCTCGCGCGTGCTCAGCACCTGGCGCAGGCGCGCCTGCAGCTCGGCTGGGGTCAGACGCTCGCCGGCGGCCTGCGCCGCCTGCAGCAAGGCTTGCTGGAGTTCGCTTTCGCCGTGTACGCCTGCGCAGAACTCAGGCTCAGGACTCAGCGCGCTGCGCCCGAGCAGGACCAGCCGTGGCGAGGCGCGACGAGCCCACTCGATCAGACAGGGCGCGGTCACGCCGCGAGCACCGCCGCTGACGACGACCACATCGCCAGCGGCAATGACCGGCGAGTCGGGCTGCGCCGGGCGCGGCACACTGATCCAGCTGCAGCGTGCGCCGTCGGCTGCCAGCGCCACTTCGATCTCGCCCCCGCCGCCGAGGATTTCGTCGGCGATCCACCGCGCCAGTTGCGGCAGCGCCGTGCTCGGGTCTACGGCTATGGACTTGCACGCCGCCTGCGGCCATT
Organism: Rhodanobacteraceae bacterium; assembly: GCA_024234055.1. Lineage (NCBI taxonomy): Bacteria > Pseudomonadati > Pseudomonadota > Gammaproteobacteria > Lysobacterales > Rhodanobacteraceae > Rhodanobacteraceae bacterium. The sequence goes on along the minus strand of JACKOW010000021.1, from coordinate 33,314 downwards.
CCAGCGCGCAGGACTTGATCAGCGCCGGCACACCGGCGCCCCAGGCAGCATCGCTGTCAGCGCCGATGGCGTCCAGATCGGGATGGATGGCCACGAATACACCGGGCTGCGACTGCAAGGTCGGCGCCAGCTGACGCGCCAGGGCAAAGGCCTCGTGATTCACCGCGATGGCGGCTTCTGGCGTATCCACGGCGCGCAGTGCACCGAGATAGATGCAGGTGCGTGCCTGCGGTGGCAGCGTGCTGTCGACCCGCGCCGCCACACCCCGTGCCTGCAGCTCCGCCACCAGCAAAGGCCCGAGCTCGCCGTGACCGATCACCGACAAGGGCGCAGCGCCGTACAGGCCAGGCATCCCCAGGCCGCATGCCGGTGCCGGGACGCGGTGGAGTTCGTAGCGGGCGAGGGCCGGGTTCCTGTAGGCCGGGTCCTCGCGGCGAGCAGGCGTGTTCTCGACCAAAGCCGGTTCCGCGAGGCGCCCGGCGCTGTGCGCGACACCCAGAGCCGCGGCCGCCGGCGCGATCTTGCTCGTTGCCTGCGCCGGCACTGCGCGCGCCGGAGCCGCGCTACCTTCCAGCGCTGTGACAATCTGCCGTAGCGTCGCCATCGCCCCGAGCTGGGCCCTATCCACCTTCGGCAGCTGCGGCGCGCGCTCGTCGACGGCGGCCAGGATCTCGACCCGCTTGATCGAATCGATGCCCAGATCGCCCTCCAGATCCATGTCCAGATTGAGCATGTCGACCGGGTAGCCGGTTTTGTCGGCGACGATGGCGAGGAGGAGGCCGGCGAGATCGAAAGCCGGAGCGGCGCTTTCGGCGGCGGCTGAGGCCTCGGCCCCACCAGCGTGGGCCGGGTCCTCGCGGCGATCCGGTGTGTTCTTGCCGGAAGCTGGTTCCGCGAGGCGCCCGGCGCTGTGCGCGACACCCAAAGCCGCGGCCGCCGGCGCGATCGTGCTCACGGCGAAGTCCGATGCTGCGCGCGCCGGAGCCGCGCTACTCTCCAAAGCGGCGACGATCTGCGCCAGCGTCGCCATCGCCCCGAGCTGGGCCCTATCCACCTTGGGCAGCTGCGGCGCGCGCTCGTCGACCGCGGCCAGAATCTCGACCCGCTTGATCGAATCGATGCCCAGATCGCCCTCCAGATCCATGTCCAGATTGAGCATGTCGACCGGGTAGCCGGTCTTGTCGGCGACGATGGCGAGGAGGAGGCCGGCGAGATCGAAAGCCGGAGCGGCGCTTTCGGCGGCGGCTGAGGCCTCGGCCCCACCAGCGTAGGCCGGGTCCTCGCGGCGATCCGGTGTGTTCTTGCCGGAAGCTGGTTCCGCGAGGCGCCCGGCGCTGTGCGCGACACCCAAAGCCGCGGCCGCCGGCGCGATCGTGCTCACGGCGAAGTCCGATGCTGCGCGCGCCGGAGCCGCGCTACTCTCCAAAGCGGCGACGATCTGCGCCAGCGTCGCCATCGCCCCGAGCTGGGCCCTATCCACCTTCGGCAGCTGCGGCGCGCGCTCATCGACGGCGGCCAGGATCTCGACCCGCTTGATCGAATCGATGCCCAGATCGCCCTCCAGATCCATGTCCAGATTGAGCATGTCGACCGGGTAGCCGGTCTTGTCGGCGACGATGGCGAGGAGCAGGCCGGCGAGATCGAAAGCCCGATCGACGCTATCAGTGGCGGCTGAAGCCTCGGTCCCACCAGCGTAGGCCGAGTCCTCGCGGCGATGACGCGTGTGCTCGACCAAAGCCGGTTCCGCGAGGCGCCCGGCGCTTTGCGCGACGCCCAGAGCCGCGGCCGCCGGCGCGATCGTGCTCACGGCGAAGTCCGATGCGGCGCGCGCCGGAGCCGCGCTACTGCTCAACGCATCAACGGACGCGATCGCGGCGTGTCGATAGCCCTGATCCCCTGCCCCCGCGTCTCCCCCCGCCGCCGCCAATCCCGCCATCGCCGTCTCGGCCAGTCGCAGATAGGCGCTGTGGCTCTCGGCCATGGCCCGCTGGAAGCTGGCGTGGGCTTCGGCGGTGTGCTGCTGCATCTGCTGGAACGCACTCAGCCAGTCGGGTGAGATGCTGGATTCGGCGGACATGGTGGAGATCCTGTTGGGGGTTGGAGCGGGCGTCAGCGATGTAGCCGGTGTCGGCAAGGGTGGTGAAGCCGACGGCGGTGTAGCGGGTGCTGGTGGAGAGGCGGGTGTCGCAACAGCAGCAGGAGCGGACGTCCGTGCCTGATCAGGGCGAAGAGCTGTGTCAGGGCTTGTTTCGCGCTTGCCGGCACTGACCGTGGCAATTGCTTGAACACCGTGATCACCCGCACCCGCTCCAAAGGGCTTGCCCAGATTGCTGCCATTGATGGCAATCGCGTGTTTGGGACGTACGGCCGGGGCCGGCGGCAGGCGGGTGTCGGCGTAGAGGACTTGCGGCCGCATGGGTACGCCGGCGGCGGCCAGTTGGGCCAGGCCGATCAACAGGGACTCGACCCCATCCTTGCCCTTGCGGTCGAGGGCGATGGCGCGGTGTGGGCGCTCGCCGAGTATGGCTCCGACCAGACTAGTGAGCACGGCGCCGGGGCCGACTTCGACGAACTGGCGGATGCCCCTGGCGTACATGGCTTCGATCATGTCGACGAAGCGCACCGGCTGCGCCAGCTGCGCCGCCAGCTGCGCACGAATCGCTGCGGCCTCGCTCGGGTATTCGGCGGCGTGGGTGTTGCCGTAAACCGGTACGCTCGCGGCGCTCAGGTCGACGCCGGCCAGCGCTTCAGCAAAGGCATGACTGGCGTCGGCCACCAGCGTCGAATGGAAGGCGCTGGCCACCGGCAGGCGCCGGCCGGGCTTGCCCTGTTGCTCCAGCGCCGCCTGCAGCTTGTCCACCGCCGCCAGAGGTCCGGAGACCACCACCTGCTTCGGTCCGTTGTGATTGGCGATGACCAGCTCGGGTGCGTGCTCGGTCAGCAGCGCCCGCACCCGTTCCAGCGTTTCGGTCAACGCCAGCATGGCGCCGGGCTCGCCCGCGGCATCGCGCATGGCCAGGCCGCGGGCGCGCGCCAGTCCGAGGGCGGTCTCCAGTTCGAAGACCCCGGCCGCATGCAGGGCCATCAACTCGCCGAAGCTGTGTCCGCCGTGGGCGTCGGCTTCGACACCGAGTTCACGCAGGCAGGCCAGCAGCGCTGCGGAATGCGCGGCCAGCGCCGGCTGGGTCCATTCGGTCGCGGTCAGTCGCGACAGCTGCGCCGCTTCGGTTTCGCCGTCGAAGGCCGGCTGCGGGAACACGATCTGGTGCAGTGCCGTCTGTGGGTCCAGCGGCAGATCGGCGCTGCGATCCCAGACCGCGCGTGCCGCGCTGAACTGCATGGCCACGGCATCACCCATGTTCAGGTACTGGCTGCCCTGACCGGGGAACAGGAAGGCGGTGCTTCCGGCCACAGGGCCGAATCCGTAGCTGCTGCCGTCGGCCAGTGCGAATGCCTGTTCCGGCCTCGCCGCCATCTGTTTGAGCGCGGCATCCAGCCTGGCGTGCAACTGGGCGTTGCTGCTGGCGACCAGCGCCAGCCGATGCTGCGCCTGCGTGCGCCAGCCATCTCGGCTGTCCGCCGCAATCTGCGCCAGGGGTGCGCTGCTGTGTCGCAAGGCCTCGGCTTTCTGCTCCAACTCGGCGATCGAATCGGCCGCGATCAGCACCAGTTCGAAAGGCTGCACCGGCAGGCGCAAGGCCGGCGAGTCGCCGCGATACTCCTCCAGCGTGGCGTGGAAATTCGATCCGCCAAAGCCGAAGGCACTGACCGAAGCCCGGCGCGGATGGGCGCTGCCGCGGATCCACGGCCGGCTGCGGGTGTTGAGATAGAAGGGACTGCGCTCGATGTCCAGTTTGGGGTTCGGCGCATCCACCTTGATGGTGGGTGGCAGGACCTTGTGATGCAGCGCCATGACCGCCTTGAACAGTCCGGCGGCGCCCGCTGCGGCCTTGGTGTGGCCGATTTGGCTCTTCACCGAACCCAGTGCGCACCAGGGTTGCTGCTCGTCACCCTCGGGCGCGAAGCACAGGCGCAGGCCTTCGAACTCGGCGACATCGCCAGCCTTGGTGCCGGTGCCGTGGGCCTCGACCAGTTCCACGGTGTCCGGTCCGTAGCCGGCCTGTTCGTAGGCGCGCCGCAAGGCCTGCGCCTGGCCGGCCGAGACCGGCGCGTAGACGCTCTTGGAGCGGCCGTCGCTGGCCGTTCCCAGCCCGCGCAGCACGGCATAGATGCGGTCGCCGTCGCGCTCGGCATCGGCCAGCCGTTTCAGCGCGACCATACCCAGGCCTTCCCCAAGCATGGTGCCGTCTGCCGAGGCGCTGAAGGGCCGGCAGTCGCCGCTGGGTGACAGCGCCGGCGTCTTCGAAAAGCACAGGTACATGAAGATGTCGTTGAGTGTGTCGACACCGCCGGCAATGGCCAGATCACTGGTCCCGAGCTGCAACTCGCTGACCGCCATCGACAGGGCGCTCAAGGACGAGGCACAGGCGGCATCGGTGACGCAGTTGGTACCGCCCAGATTCAATCGATTGGCGATACGTCCGGCGACGACATTGCCGAGCAGACCTGGGAAGCTGGCTTCCTGCCACGGCACATAGCTGGCGGCGATGCGGGCGCAGGCGGTCTCGATCAGCGCCTCGTCCAGACCGGAATCGCGAAGCGCCTGCGCCCAGACCGGGCGCTGCAGTCGCGACACCATCGAAAACAGCAGTTCCTGCGCCGAGGTCACGCCCAGGATCACCGAGATGCGCGAGCGGTCCATGTGCTCGAAAGCTTCGCCGGCCGCGTCCTGCAGCACCGCCTGGGCGACAATCAGCGCCAGCAGTTGCGAGGTGTCGGTGGCCGGCAGTGTCGAGGGCGGCAAGCCCCAGGCCAATGCGTCGAAATCGACCAGGTCCAGGAAGCCGCCGCGACGCGCATAGGTCTTGTCCGGCGCCTTCGGGTCCGGGTCGTAGTAGTCGGCAATACGCCAGTGTGACTCGGGCACATCGCTGAGCAGATCGCGGCCGGCCAGGATGTCGCGCCAGAATCCGGTGGCGTCTGTGGAACCGGGAAACAGGGCGCTGACGCCGACTATGGCGATCGGGGAACGCTGGACGATGGTCATGACGATCTCGCTGGTGCAAAAGGTAGGTCACGTTGGGCGCGCAGCGACCTGGGTGACTCGGTGGCGCGCTGCACTCGGACAAGAGCGTCTGGGTCCGCAAAGGACGCAAAGGACGCCAAGAAGAGCGAAGAATTCTTGATCAGGCCGACAGGGACCGGCGCCGGGCAGCGTAGGCCGAGGGTGTCACGTGGCTCCCTTGGAGGGCGCCGCGCTGCGACGCCGCTCTGCTGTGCAGGCCGGTCAAGAGCGGCCGCGCCGGCGCGCGTCCCTTCTTGGTCGTGTCGCAGTTCGCCGGATGGCTTCCCCCGAATCAAGTCCGGGGTCAAGATGACGCCGAGCAGAGTTTGCTGGATAGGGACTGATGATCTGGACTCTTTCGCTTTTCTTTGCGTCCTTCGCGTCCTTCGCGGACCAATAGCTCTGCCCACGCCACCCGACCTCACATCGCGCGCCATGCGGGCAAGGGCACCGACGGTGGCAAGCGCGGAGCTCACGCCAGCGGCCGTGGCCGGAAGTCAAAGGCGCTGGCCGGCACCGGCGCGCCGAAACTGCGCAGCTGCTGGGCGCGGCTGATCACTGCAGCGCCTTCGAGCAGATTGCGCGCCACCTGAACCACGGTGCGCGCTTCCGGGTCTTCCAGAAAACTGCCGCGTACCCAGCTGTTGAAGGCGCCCATCGCCGGACCGCACCAGATCTGATAGTCGGATTCGCGCCCGGCCAGGCCGTCGATGGCCCAGCGGCTGGCGAGGCCCAGATAGCTGCGGAACACCAGCGCCATCTGATGCTTGGGATCGCGTTCGGCGCGTTCGACCTGTTTGGGGTCGCGGCCCAGCCAGAAGCTGCGGGTGCTGGCCCAGGCCTCGTCGAAGCTGGCCCGCAGTATCGTGCTCTCGACCTTCTCGCGCTCCGTGGTCGGAATCGCGTCCAGTGCGGGATAGCTCTTGTACAACTCGTAGAGCTTGCGGGCGCGCGGCGCGAACAGCGTGCCGCGTCGCAATACCTGCACATCCACGCCCATCTCGAACATGTCGGCGGCCGGGGCCATGGTCACATCGGCCATCTCGGCCTGTGCCAGCTGCGCGCGAGCGGCGGCGCCGAGGCCCGCTTCCACACAGCTCTGGTTGACCGAACCGGTCTGGACATAGTCGGCGCCCAGCGCAAAGGCGGCAGCGACCGCAGCGGGCGTGCCCAAACCACCGGCGGCGCCGATGCGGATCGGCCGGGTGTAGCCGCGCTCGGCGGCGATGTGCGTACGCAGCGCCGCCAGTTCCGGTACCAGCACGGCCATCGGCCGGTTGTCGGTATGACCGCCGGAATCAGCTTCGGCGGTCAGATCCTCGACCAGCGGAATGGTGGCGGCGAGTTCAGCCTCCTGCGCCGTCAGCTGCCCACGGTCGAGCAGTTTCTGCAGCAGTGCCGCCGGTGGCGGGTTCAGAAACTGGCGCGCGACTTCGGTGCGCGAGACCTTGGCGATGACGCGATGGGCGCGCCGCACCTGGCCGTCGGCACCGCGAGTCAAGCCAGTGCAGGCATAACGCACCACGGCTGGCGTCAGACGCAGATAGGCCGAGGCTTCGACGCAGCGCACGCCGCGCCTGAGCAGCAGTTCAGCCACGGCCTCTTCGTGCGCCGGCTCCGCCGGGCTGTGGATCAGATTGACGCCCCAGGGCAGCTGCTGCGGATCCAGCTCCCGCTGCAACTCCTCGATGGCCGCTTCGATGCGCGCCAGAGACAATCCCGCGGCACCGAAGAAGCCGAGGAAACCCTGGCGCGCCAGTTCGATCACCATGCGCGTGCTGGCAATGCCATTGGCCATGGCGCCGCCCACATAGGCAAAACGGGTGCGATGGACCTCGGCAAAGCCGCGATCGCCCAGCCACTCGGGATAGAGCGGCGGCAGACTGCCGAGGAGCTCCAGACGGGGCACGGCGGACGGGGCACGGGGCACGGGGGATGGAGTTCCGGCCAGGCCGATGCCGATGGCACCGCTGACGGGATCGCGGATGACGTGCGCGGTGACCCGGGGCTGGGCCAGAGCGGCGGCGATGTCGGCCGGCGCAAAGGCGGGCGCGTGAGGGCCGGCGACCCAGCTGAGGGTCGAGTCCGGGCGCAGATCCTGGGTTTGGGCTGAATTTGGCACTGAGTGGCACTTTGTTGGACGCGCCCTTATATCCTTAGGCCATGAAGAAGTCACCTGCGCGCTTGCGCGAACACAAGAAAGACACCACTCGTCGGGCCCTGGTGCGCGCCGCCAACCGGCGTTTTCACCGCGATGGCTTCGAGGCCACCACCATCGACGACATCTGCGCCGATGCCGGCGTCAGTCGCCGCACCTTCTTCCGTTATTTCGCCAACAAGGAGGCGCTGGCCTTCCCGCATCGGGCCGAGCGCCTGGAGCGTTTTCTGGAACTGCTGGAAGGCGCGCCGGTCAACGAGAGCCCTTTCGCCAGCCTGCGCGCCATCGCCCGCGAGTTCGCCCGCGATTACGCCGCGAACCGCGAGCAGCTGATCGCCCAGCAGCGCCTGGTGCAGTCGGCCGCTACGCTGATCGCCCGTGAGCACGAGATCGACCACGACTGGGAACAGGCCATGGCCCGGGTCTTCGCTCAGCGCTTTGCCGGCTCGGCCCACGCCGAACTGCGCGCGCGCATGCTGGCCGGCGCCGCCATCGGCCTGATCCGCGCCACCATGCGCTACTGGTTTGAACACGACGGCAGACCCGACCTCGGCGCACTCGGCTCGCAAGCGCTGGATGCCTTGCAGGACGGCTTTGTCGCCGTGATACCGCCGGCCTGAGCGCCGCCCGTGGGAGCGGATTCATCCGCGACTGGCTCGCTGAGTTCCCACGTAAGAGCGGGACGCGAAGGACGCAAAGGACAAGCAGAAAGAAGAGCAAACAAGAATGGCAGCTGTTGATGGAAAAACGGCTTGTCCATCAGCTTCAGGCCAACCCGATCTTGCTCAAGCCCATTCATGGATTGGTGCCACAGGTGTCTCGGAGGGCTTCCTGATATGGACGTCCCTCGCGACCTTTCTGCTTTTCCTTCGCGTCCTTCGCGTCCGGCTTCTTGTGACGGTCTGCGGCAAGCCCGGTCGCGGCTGAAGCCGCTCCCACAGGGCTAGCGGGGTTCAGGCCCCGTATTCGCCGCGATAGGCCTGCAGTCTGGGAAGGACCTCGGCCAATTCCGGACGGGTCGCGGCGAAGCTCAGCAGTTCCGTCAAATTGGCAATGGCCAGCACGGGGATGTCGAACTCGGCGCGGACTTCATCGGCGGCCGACAGGGCGCCCAGTCCGCGCTCCTGGCGATCGATCGCAATCAGCACGGCGGCGGGCTCGGCGCCATGGGCGCGGATCAGCGCCACCGATTCGCGCACGCTGGTGCCGGCGCTGATGACGTCGTCGACGATGACCACCCGTCCCTTGAGTGGAGCGCCGATGAGCACGCCGCCCTCGCCATGATCCTTGGCTTCCTTGCGATTGAAGGCAAAAGGCAGGTCGCGGCCATGCTTGCGCGCGAGGGCAATGGCGCTGGCGCTGGCCAGCGCGATGCCCTTGTAGGCCGGGCCGTAGAGCATGTCGAAAGCCAGACCGGACTCGACCAGGGTATCGGCGTAGGCGTCACCCAGAGTGGCCAGCGCGGCGCCGGTGTTGATCAGGCCGGCATTGAAGAAATACGGGCTCAAGCGCCCGCTCTTCAGCTTGAACTCGCCGAAGCGCAGTACGTTGAGGCGCAGCGCCAGTTCCAGAAAGTCAGATCGGAAGGACATCAGCATGCTCGGCACAGGTGGCGCCGAATCCTAGCGCGCCACCTGCATCCGGTCACCTCGGCAAGGCCTTGATGTCAGCCACCGCCGGAAGGAAAGAGCTGGGCCAGCCTGCACTCGGCGGTCGGCGTCTGATTGCTGAGATGCAAGGTCTGCGAGGCCTGTCCGAGCAAATCCACCGTTGCCACCGCCGCCGTGCAATCGGTGAACTCGATGCGGATGGTGCCGGCGTCCCGCAGCGTGCGCACCGAGCCCGGCTTGTCGGTCTGATAGACCCGCAGCTGCACCGTACGTGTCTGGAATGCAGCCGGCGCAAGGCACTCGGCCGAGCCGGGCTCCGACGCGCAGCTGTCCATGACATACCACTGCACACGGTCATCGGCTCCGTGCTTGAACCAGGTGCCGAGCAAACGATCCTGCTCAGGCATGGGCGTCAGGTTGAAGCCTTCCAGCGCAAACTCATCGATGGTCCAGAAGCCGCCATAGCGCGGGTCCACTACCAGTTCCTCGCCTAGCGCCGCTTCGCTGACGATGCGATAGGGAAAGCGTTCGCCGTCGCCGATCAGAACGGCATCGACGGCGCTGCCTGGCGCCGGGGTAAATGGCGCCAGATCGGCCAGATTGCGTGTGCCGTAGTCGCCGCTGATCTTGATGTCGAGCCGTTCGGGCGCGCCATCCAGCACGGTGACGGCGCCGGAGCCGAAGGCCGGCTGGGCGACGTCAGGCGAATCGAGCACCTGCACTTCGCCACCGGAATCCGCGCCGACGTAGAGCAGGTCGGAAAAGCGCGGTGCAACGGCGCCATAAAGCACGCGAACTCGGCTGTTGCTGCCGACTGGCGCCGGGATCTCGTAGGCCAGAAACGGGAGCGCGTCCAGCAACGATGGCGGCGGGTTCGACTGGTTCGGGAAGAAGGAACGGGAAATCGCGAGATAGCGCTTGCCGCCCTCGAATTCGAGCGTGCCGCAGGAGATCTGGGGAAACTGGGTGATCCCGCGACCGGCTTCTGCGCACAGCCGGTATACACCCTGTTCGGGCAAGTCGATGGTCGAGGAGAACTCGCCATATTCGAGCCGCGCCGATTGTCCGCCAATGTCGAAATCCATGGGCGCCGGTCCACTGCCAAAGGCGCCACCATTCAGCAGTTTCAGCTGCACCGTTCCCAGCGCCAGACTGGGCAAGGCATTGACCACATAGGGATTGAAGTCGCTGATGCCGATCTCATCGGCCTTCAGTGCATCCTGGGTTCCATGCAACACCACGACCACATCCCGTGCCAGGCCGCTGCGACCGAAACTCGCGCGCTTCAGGTGCAGCAGGGTCGCGCCGTCGCTGGCGCGACGAAAGCGCAGTCCCAGATTGGCTCGATCTGCCGACAGCGACTCAGACAGCGATCCGGCAGCCGCCCGCACCGCAGTCGAACCGTCATCGCTCTCCATCAGTATTTCGAACTCCGGCGCTTCGCCGAGTAGTCGCGAGGCGTTGAACAAGCGCGTGCGGACGCCGACACTGGCTTCCACCTGAAGTCTGTAGGGCAAGGTCTGGCCATCGCCCGAGGCCAGCAGCAGATAATCCTGAGTGAAGTCCGGCGTCAGCGAGGTGCTGGCCAGCACGGTGCCGTCGGAGGCACGCAGCTGGAGCACCTTGAGCTGGGTACCCGCCAGTTGAATGCGCGGCAGTTCGCCGGCCGCGACCAAGGGATTGACGGCCACCCCGTCGATGGTCAGTTGCGTGGCCGCCGTACTGACGGCGTAGTCGGCAATGACCAGTCTGCCGCGCTGGGCCTCTGCCTGATCCATGGCGAAGAAGGCCAAGGCGACCAATGCCAGCTGCATCGTCAGCTTTCGAATCACGTTGTCGATCATCATGGGAGATCTCCCGATGGGCCCGGAGTGGCGCAGCAGATAGCTTACGCCAATTCGTCACAATCGTTCAGGTCTCGATCGGCAATGCCATCGACCCTGGCGCCCACCGTCTGCCATCACCTCCGCCGTGCCAGCGGCGAATCGCGTGCAATCGCCATTTCGAAGTCGTCGAGGGCGCTGGCCCGGACACCGGCGCACGCTGCTAGCCGCCCGCGGCTGCCACGGGCAGACTACGCAACACACATGGACCGCGGAGTTCCGCCTTGCTCGAGCACACGCAGAACCTCTGGCCCCAGGCGCCCATCGATGATGGCGACGAGGCCCATTTCTGCAGCACTTGCGTGTTTGGACAACTGTGTCTGCCAGATGGTTACAGCAAGACCGCGCTGCGCGAGCTGCATTGCCTGATCGAGCACGTTGGACCATTTCATGCGGGCGACGAGATCTTCCGCACCGGTGATGCCTTCGGCGCGATCTTTTCGGTGCGGGCAGGGTTGGTCAAGACTTCCGTGCTGGATGACAAGGGTCGGGAGCAAGTGCTCGGCTTCTACACGCCGGGCGAACTGGTCGGACTGAATGCCATCTATCCGGCGCGATACCCATGCACGGCTGTTGCTGTCGATACCGTGATGCTCTGCCGTTTTTCCTTTCCGGCGATGGCCACGCTGGCTACCCGTGTCCCCTCCATACAGGAAACGCTGTTCCGGTTGATTTCCCGGGACATCGGCACCGCCACGCTGGGCAAGGGTGATTACAGCGCCGAGGAGCGTCTGGCGGCCTTCTTGATCAACTGGTCGGAACGGCTGGCCTCCCGTGGCTTTTCAGAGCGGCGCTTCAGCCTGCCCATGCAGCGCACCGATATCGCCAATTACCTCAGTCTGGCACCGGAGACGGTCAGCCGAGTCCTTCGTCGAATGAGCGACGATGGACTGATTGCCATTGATCGCCGCGAGGTCGCACTGCTGGACCGGAACGGGCTGGAATCCATGGCCAGCTCATTGCTGCGTCGGGGCTGAGCCCGCGTCCAGCAGTGATTGTGGACCGCGTGATTTTCGCTGGACGAGCGCTTCCGGCGGCACTTCCGGCGTAGACTCACGATCAGTTTCGGTCAGGGGCCAGATCATGCAGCGTTGGGTACGGTTGCCGCAGGGCGGGTTTCTCGACGCCACCCGGGTCATTTACATCAGCAAGGTGGAATCATTCGCCCGGCTCGATGATGAGGGCCACAACGTCGGAGTCGATTATGCCGTCAGCATCGGCATCAGCCTGGCGCGCGACGAGCATCTGATGGTCACCGGCAACAAGGAAGAAATCGGCACGCTGGTGCGGCAGATCCTGGGGCAGGCAGCCGGTTGATGGCGGCCGCGCGTGATCCGCTGGGTCATTTCATTGGGATGTCCGTCGTTGCTGGCGGTGCCTTTGGTCCGGCATCAAACCGGAGGGCGAGAGGGCACGCAGGATCAGGAACTCGCGGTGAGGCTGCCTATACGCGCCCTCGTGCCCTCTCGCCCTCGTGCCCTCCGCCATTGACGCCCCGGCCCCAGGCGCGGAGGCTAGTCGGTCCCCATTCTGGTGCTAGCCCCCATGACCACCCCGGAAAACCGGCGCCCGCTTGAGCGTGAAATCACGGTCGACCTGAGCAACCGACTGACCTATGACGGCTACCTGATGCTGGACCGCCTGCTCGGCGCCCAGCAGCCGCTGTCCGAACCGCAACATCACGACGAGATGCTGTTCATCATCCAGCATCAGACCTCCGAGTTGTGGATGAAGCTGTTGATCCATGAGCTGGAGGAGGCCACAGCGCGTCTGCGCATGGACGACCTCGGTCCATGCCTGAAGATATTGTCGCGGGTCAAGCACATCCAGAAGCAGCTCTTTGAGCAATGGGCGGTGCTGGAAACGCTGACTCCTTCGGAGTACGTCCAGTTTCGCCATGTGCTGGGGCCCGCCAGCGGCTTTCAGTCCCTGCAGTATCGTTTGATCGAGTTCCTGCTCGGCAACAAGAATGCCGACATGCTGCAGGTATTCGACTACGCGCCGGAGCAGCGCGAGCGGCTGCGCGGAGTCCTCGAATCTCCCAGTCTATACGACGAGTTTCTGCGGCATTTGGCGCGTGCCGGCCATGATCTGCCGGCCCATTGCGTTGATCGCGATTTTTCCCTGCCGCATCAGCGCGAACCCGCATTGATTCCGGTGTTGCAGCGCATCTATGAACAGCCGGAGCAGTTCTGGGGCGAGTACCACTTGTGCGAACAATTGGTCGACGTCGAAGAGAGCTTTCAGTTGTGGCGATTCCGGCATATGAAAACCGTGGAGCGGGTGATCGGTTATCGACGAGGAACCGGCGGTTCTTCCGGCGTGGCTTTCCTGAAGCGTGCGCTGGAACTCACATTCTTTCCGGAACTTCTGGATGTACGCAGCGTGTTGCGGTCACCCGATAAATCAAACCCGGCAGAACAAACTGTGTGACCGTTTGCAAATAGGCTTTATTCCTGAAATTAATCAGTGCACAATCCGCCGCCACAATACTCCCCCCGCGGGGCGAACCAAGAGAGGTGGACAATGGCAATAGATCTGAGTGGACTTGGCGTAGCTGAACTCGAACAGTTGATCACGGACGCGCGTGCGCGCATCGAAACGGTGAAGAAGCAGCAGTTCGCCGAATTGCGCAAGAATCTCGAAGCACAGGCCAAATCGGCTGGATTCGACATTTATGAACTCTTCGGTGGCGCCGGTCGGGCTCCGCGCGCAGGCGGCGAAAAGCGCGCAGTCGCGCCGAAATACCGGAATCCGGCAAACCATCTGCAGACATGGACCGGTCGCGGCAAGCAACCGCACTGGGTGCGCGACGCGCTGGCGGCCGGTAAATCGCTGGGTGACCTCGCAATCTGAGTCGCTGCCGGTTCAGGGATGTTCGGGCCCGCTTCGGCGGGCCTTTTTCTTGCCGTAGGAGCGACCTTGCGTCGCGACTGATCCGAACTGTCGGCGAAAATGCGGGCTAGGGCGTAGCCTCAGCGCCTTCCCAGTCTTTCAGGTTGTAGCGCGCGAGAATCTCTGCCAGCTTGCCGCTGGAACGCAACTGCGCGGTCCCCTGATCGAACATGTCGGCGTAGGCACGCCCACGTGGATCCGCGGGCGTGCAGGCGATGTAGACGCTCTCGACCTCGCCTGCCTCTCCCAGTGCGATGATCCGGGACGGATCCATCTTCGCCTGTTCCACGGCATAGGCCAGCACGCTGCGGTCCTCTATGAAGGTATCGATGCGCTTTCCGATCAGGCGTGCCATCAAGCGCACGATGCCGCGGCCCACCGCCGGTACGATCTCCAGTCTGGCCTTGTCATCGGCGTGGGCCTTGATGTACGCGTCCAGGTCCTCACCGTAGCTGTATTCCTCGATGACGCCGATACGAACGTCGCCCAGACTGTCCGGCCCGGTATAGCGCCAGGGGTTCTCGGCCAGTCCCCAGAACACATTGCCCGACGGTCCCCAGCCGGTCTTCGGAAATTCGAAACCCTCGGCGTCGGAGAGGTAGGCGCCGACCACGCAGTCGGCCGAACCTGCGCGTACCACTTCCAGCGCGTTTGCCCAAGGCATGGTCCGGTACTGCACGGTATGGCCATTGGCCTTGGCGATGGCCATGGCCATCTCCACCATGTAGCCGGGAGGATTCATCTCCGAGCCACCGCTGTAGGGTAGCCAGGGATCGGCACGGATGCGGATGTCATCAGCGGATGCGCTGAAGGCGGCAGATACCAGAACCAGGCCGTACAGGCCCGGTGACGCGCGTCGCTTTGACATAGGTTTGCCCCTGTCCAGCCGTCGAGTGCCTGGCTCCGAGAATACGCGGCTCGGAGATTTGAACAAGTCCTCATCGAGAGCAGACCAGCAGTTCAGACCCGTTCGATTCCGCTCTCGACGACGGCATGACCTTCGGCCCTGGTGAGGGCAGACACCGAACCGTCATCATTACTGAACAGAATGTTCTGTATAGTAATGACGATGCCCAGACCGCCCAAAGCCCGAGCCCGGATCCTTGATGCCGCCGAACGAGTGGTCAAGACTCACGGCGCGGCCAAGCTCACCTTTGAGGAATTGGTGCAGGAGAGCGGCATATCGCGCGGCGGCATCACCTACCACTTTGCCACCAAGGAAGACCTTCTGCGGGCCTTGATCGAGCGTGACCTCGAGCAAGGCCAGGCCGAGCAATCGCGACACGCGGCGCAATCTGGCGATGAGCCGGGAGCGGAACTCATTGCACTGATCCGCACCTGGAGCCGCCCCGACAGTGAACGACGGCGCTTTGTTGCCGGCATGCTGAGCGCAGTCGCGCACGACCCGAGCCTGCTCGACCCCATTCGTTGCCATCATCAGCAGGAATGCGCCGCACGTACCTGGGACGATGCCGAGATTCAGCGCTCGGTGCTGCGACTGGCAGCCGAAGGCTTGTTCTGGAGCGAGTACTTCGGTTGCAGTGAAGTTCCCGCCGAGCACCGCGACCGGATCATTGCGCGCATGGAGCAACTGGCGCGCGAATGGTCGTTGCCCCCGGTTGCCGCGCCGCCGGCGCCGGCCGCCGCCCATGACGCCCGAACAACACGCAGTACAACCAGAGGGGATGACGATGGCCGATGAAACCAGTCAATCCCTGCCAGGCCTTCCGGCTTCTACATCCAATCACCCATTCAAATCGATGACTCAACCCATGATCAACATCCGACACCTGATTCTGACTGGCCTGACAGCCCTGCTGGCAGCTTGCGGTGGTGGCAGTGGCGGACCGCCGGAAGGCGGCGGCCAGATGCCGCCAACCGAGGTCAATGTGGCTCAGGTGGTCAGCCGTGAAGTGACCGAATGGGATGAATTCAATGGGCGTTTTGCCGCCACCGAGTCGGTCCAGGTCCGACCGCGGGTCTCCGGATACATCACCCGCATTGCCTTCAGCGAGGGCGCCGAGGTGGCCAAGGGCGATGTGCTGGTCGAGATCGATGACCGCGAGTACCGTGCCGCGCTGGCGCGCACGCAGGCCGATCTCAATCGCGCCCAGACCCGGGTCAAGCTGGCCGAACGCGATCTGGAGCGCGGCCGCAAGCTGGTGGCGGCCAAGGCCATGTCCGGCGAGGAATGGGATCAGAAGAGTGCCGAGCTGGACCAGGCCAAGGCCGATGTGGTCGCCATGCGCGCCGCGGTCGATCAGGCTCGGCTGAACATGGACTTCACCAAGGTCACCGCGCCAATCAGCGGACGCGTCGGCGCGGCGATGATCACCGAGGGCAATCTCGTCGATCCGAGCTCGATGCTGACCACGCTGGTGTCTCTGGATCCGATCTACGTCTGGTTCGAGGGCGATGAGCGCACCTTCCTGCGCTATCAGGGTTTGATCCGCGGCGGAGAACGCCCCAGCGCCCGCGAGGGCGGCAATCCGGTACGCGTGGGTCTGACCAATGAAGACGGTTTCCCGCACGAAGGCGTGCTCGACTTCGTCGACAACCAGCTCGATCCGGCCACCGGCACCATCCGCGTGCGCGCCAAGCTGGACAACAGCGATCGGCGCTTCACGCCGGGCCTGTTTGCGCGAGTGCAACTGGTCGGCAGCGCCGTCCATCCGGCCATGCTGATCCACGATCAGGCGGTCCTGACCGACCAGGATCGCAAGTACGTCTATGTCGTCGGTGAGAACAACAGCGCCCAGCGCAAGGATGTGGTGCTGGGTGGGCTGGTCGACGGTCTGCGCATCGTCGAATCCGGTCTCGATGCCGCCGATCGCGTGGTCATCAACGGCACCAAGAAGATCTTCTTCCCGGGCGCGCCGCTGACGCCGATCGAGGTGCCGATGAATGCGCCGAACACGATTGCCGAGGCGCCGGCGGCAGATGCCGCGGCGGTGCCGCAGTGAGCCAGGCGATGGAGGGCACGAGGGCAAGAGGGCAGGAGGGCACGAGATTGCGGGCCCCGCACAGGCTGGAAAGCGCTCTGGGAATCAGTCTGACACGAGAGATGACGAGGGACCGTCGTGTGCGTGCCCTCGTGCCCTCGTGCCCTCGCCAAACAGGACTCTAACCCATGGCCCACGCCGATATCTCCAAAGTCTTTGTCGACCGGCCGATCCTGGCAGCGGTGCTGTCGCTGCTGGTGCTGATCGCCGGCGCCATTGCGATACCGAATCTGCCGATCAGCGAATACCCCGATGTGGTGCCGCCCTCGGTGCAGGTGACCGCGATCTATCCCGGCGCCAATCCCAAGACCATTGCCGAAACCGTGGCCGCGCCAATCGAGGAGGCGGTCAACGGCGTCGAAGGCATGATCTACATGAAGTCGACGGCCGGTTCCGACGGCACCATGCAGCTGACTGTCACGTTCAAGGGTGGCGTCGACATCGACCTGGCGGCAGTACAGGTGCAAAACCGCGTGGCCCAGGCGCTGCCACGTCTGCCGGAAAGCGTGCGCCAGCTCGGCGTGACCACGGTCAAGAGTTCGCCCAATCTGACCATGGTGGTGCATCTGCGCTCGCCCGATCAGACCTACGACGGCCTCTATCTGTCCAACTTCGCCAATCTGCGGGTGCGCGACGAACTGGCGCGGCTGGACGGCGTCGGCCAGGCCATTGCCTTCGGCGCCGGCAACTATTCGATGCGGGTCTGGATTGATCCAGACAAGGCCGCGGCCCGCGACCTCACGGCCGGTGACATCATCGCCGCGATCCGCGAACAGAACCTGGAAATCTCAGCCGGCACCATCGGAGGGCCGCCACGCCCCAAGGGCAGCACGGTGCAGTTCTCGATCAACGCCCAGGGTCGTTTGAGCACGCCGGAGGAATTTGGCGCCATCGTGCTCAAGGCCGGCAACGAGGGCCAACTGACCCGATTGCGCGATGTGGCGCGGGTGGAACTGGGCTCCAACAACTACGCGCTGAATTCCTTGCTGGATAACAAGGACGCTGCGGCCATCGTGATATTCGAGGCTCCGGGCGCCAACACCATCGCGCTCTCGGATGCCGTGCGCGAGAAGATGGCGGAACTGGCCAAGGGCTTCCCGGCCGGTGTCGAATGGACCGTGGTCTACGACCCGACCGTGTTCGTGCGCCAATCGATCAAGTCAGTCATCTCGACCCTGCTCGAAGCGGTGGCGCTGGTGGTACTGGTGGTCGTGGTGTTCCTGCAGACCTGGCGGGCCTCGATCATTCCGCTGCTGGCGGTGCCGGTGTCCATTGTCGGCACCTTCGCCGTACTCTGGATGCTGGGATTCTCGATCAATGTGCTGACCCTGTTTGGTCTGGTGCTGGCCATCGGCATCGTGGTTGACGATGCCATCGTCGTGGTCGAGAACGTCGAGCGCCACATCGAAGAGGGCATGCAGCCACGGGCGGCCGCCCATCAGGCCATGAGCGAGGTCTCCGGGCCGATTGTCGCCATCTCGCTGGTGCTGGCGAGCGTATTCGTGCCGCTGGCCTTCATCGGTGGCGTCACTGGTCAGTTCTACAAGCAGTTTGCGGTCACCATCGCAGCCTCGGTGCTGATATCGGCTTTCAACTCGCTGACGCTGTCGCCGGCGTTGGCGGCGGTACTGCTGAAACCCCAGGGTGCCCCCAAGGACAAGCTCGGACGCCTGATCGAAGCGGTCTTCGGGCGCTTCTTCGGCTGGTTCAATGCGCGCTTCTCCAAAGCCAGCAAGCGTTACTCCAGCAGCATCGGCGGCACTATCGCCCGGGCCCCGCGCTTGATGGTGGTGTACGCCTTGCTCATCGGCCTGACCGTGCTCGGCTTCACTCAGGTGCCGGCTGGCTTCATTCCTACCCAGGACAAGCAGTACCTGTTCTCGATCCTGCAGCTGCCCGAGGGCGCCACGCTGGAGCGCACCGAGGCCGCCATGCGCCGCATGGGCGAGATGGCGCTGGCCACGCCGGGCGTGGAGAGCGCGGTGCAGTTTCCCGGACTGAACGCCATCCATTTCGTCAACACCAGCAATGCCGGTCTGATGTTCGTGGGTATCAGCCCCTCAGGAGAGCGCGACGTCAGCGCAGCCGAGATTGCCGGCATGCTCAACGGCAAGTTCAGCACCATTCAGGACGGGCTGGCCTTCGCGCTGCTGCCGCCGCCGGTGCTGGGCCTGGGCAATTCGGCCGGCGTCGAAACCTATGTTCAGGATCGCGGTGCCGCCGGCTATGGCGAGCTCAACAATCAGACCCAGATGTTGGCCGGCGCCCTGCGCGGCACGCCGGGTTTCGATCCCTATGCGGTGTTCAGTTCCTTTCAGTCCAATGTGCCCCAGCTCGATGCCAGCGTGGATCGCACCAAGGCCAAGGAGCAGGGACTGGCGCTCACCGACATCTACACGGCGCTGCAGGTCTATCTCGGATCGGCCTATGTCAATGATTTCAATCTCTTCGGTCGCACCTACAGTGTTTACGCTCAGGCCGACGCCGGCTTCCGCGACGAGGTGTCCGACATTGTCCGCATCAAGGTGCGCAACCAGCAGGGGCAGATGGTGCCCATCGGCAGTGTGGTCGAAGTCACACCCAGCTATGGCCCGGATCCGGTGATCCGCTACAACGGTTATCCGGCGGCCGACCTCGGTGCCGGCATCAACCCGGCCCTGCTGTCCTCGGATCAGGCCATCCAGCAGATCAAGGCCATAGCCGGCCAGGTGCTGCCCAAGGGCATGAACATCGAGTGGACCGGCCTGACCTACCAGCAAGTCACCCAGGGTTCGATGGCCCTGCTGGTGTTCCCGCTGTGTGTGCTGCTGGTGTACATGGTGCTGGCCGCGCTGTACGAGAGCTGGACCCTCCCGCTGGCGGTGATCCTGATTGTGCCGATGTGCATGCTCTCGGCCATTGGCGGAATCTGGCTGCTCAACTTCATCCATGGGATGTGGTTCGGTTTGCAGATTGGTTGGGGCTGGATACCACCGCCACCCATGAGCGTGCCGCCGACCTTCATCGACAACAACATCTTCACCCAGATCGGACTTGTCGTGCTGATGGGTCTGGCCTGCAAGAACGCGATCCTGATCGTCGAATTCGCCCGCGATCTGGAAGAGCAGGGCCGCGGCATCGTCGAGGCCGCCATCGAAGCTTGCCGGCTGCGCCTGCGTCCGATCCTGATGACCAGCTTCGCCTTCATCATGGGTGTGCTGCCGCTGGTCTACGCCCACGGCGCCGGCGCCGAAGTGCGCCACGTCATGGGTGTGACCGTGTTCGCCGGCATGCTCGGCGTCACTTTCTTCGGCCTGTTCTTCACCCCGGTGTTCTACGTACTGCTGCGCAAGTGGGCGGTGCGGGGCGGCCGCGAGCCGGGACTCGGGACTCGGGACTCGGGACTCGGCCATGAGGAGAGATCGGCATGACACCAGCTAGACCGACTTCAGAGCTTAGAGCGGCAACGACCGGCCTCACGGAAGATCAGGGAATGAATACACCTTGCAGGGTTGCGGCTGGACCGAGTCCCGAGTCCCGAGTCCCGAGTCCCGACATTCGGGGCAGGCGTCTGGGCGCCGTGTTGGCTTCGGCCCTCACCCTGGCCGCCTGCAATGTCGGTCCCGAGTACGTGCGCCCGGATGCCGAGCTGCCGCCGCGTTTCGATCAGGCGGTGGAGAGCGTCAATCCGCCGGCAGCCGTGATGAGCGAGGTCTGGTCGGCGTTCAAGGAGCCGGAACTGGATGCGCTGATTGACCAGGCACTCAAGGCCAATACCCAGATCGCGCAGGCGCTGGCGCGGCTGGATGAAACCCGGGCGCTGGCGGGTCTGAGCTTCTTCAGCCTGATGCCAACGGTGACTGCCGACAGCGGCGTGCAACGCAACAAGCCCTCGAACAAGGACCCTTTCATCCCGCCCGATGTCGGCACCACCGACACCTATCGCCTGGGTTTTGATGCCACCTGGGAGATCGATCTCTTCGGTTCGCTCCGGCGTCAGAGCGAGGCCATCTATCGCGAGGTCGATGCCCGTGCGGCTGCGCTCGACGCGGTGCGACTGTCGGTGGTGGCCGAAACCGCGCAGGCCTACTTCGAGCTGCGCGGCACCCAGGCGCAGCTGGCCGTGCAGGAACGCAATCTGGCCAATCTGCAGGAGAATCTGGACATCCTGCGGAAGCAGCTGGAGGCCGGGCGCGGCACCGAACTGGACGTCACCCGGGCCAACGCGCTGGGATTGTCAGTGGCCGCGCAGGTGCCACAGACCCGCGCCGCGGTCAGCGCCCAGGAACAGCGACTGGCGGTGCTGACGGCACAGCCCGTGGCGCGCCTGCGCGCGCAGCTGGCGCCGCACAAGGATTTGCCGGCGCTGCCCGCCATGGTGGCGGTTGGTACGCCGACCGAGTGGCTGGCGCGGCGACCCGACATCCGCGAAGCCGATCGCCTGCTCGCTGCCGAAGTCTCGCGCATCGGTGTCGAAACGGCCGAGTTCTATCCCAAGCTGACGCTGACCGGCGCCTTCGGCGTGACCGCGCAGTCCTTCGGCAAGCTCGGCAGTGAGGCCCAGCGCTGGAACTACGGCCCCGGCTTGAGCTGGAGCTTTCTCGATTTCGGGCGCGTTCGTCAGCGTGTCAGGGCGCAACGCGCCGTGGCCGATGGTGCCGTCGCCCGCTACCAGGAGACCTGGCTCAAGGCGCTGGAAGAAACCGAGAACGCGCTGGCCGGATTCCGTGCCTGGAACGAGTCCTGCGCAGCGCTGGATCTGGCCGTCAGCGAGAGCCGCAAGTCGGCCGGGCTTGCACGCCTGCGCTACGATGCCGGCGCCAGCGATTACCTGGCCGTGCTCGACGCCGAACGCTCGCTGCTCGACCTCGAAGACCAGTACGCGCAAGCCCAGACCCATCGGGCTACCGCGCTGGCAGCGGTCTACAAGGCGCTGGCCGGCGATTTCGCGCGTTAACTGACGCGGCCACGGTCCAGGGCGATGTATCGACGGGTGCGGCAGGCGTCACAGCGTTACGTTTGCAGCCGGATTTTGACGACCTATTCAGCCTGTACGCAGTTCTGGGCCCTACAATCACGCTCTGACCTTGCAGCAAGGAGTCGAGTCGATGCGTAGCAGGATTCTCACCGGTCTGGCCCTGGCGATCTTCGCTCTGGGTGTTCATTCCTCGGCTGCAGCGGCAGACGAAAAGGCGGGCAAGCTGTACAAATGGACGGACAAGGACGGCAACATCCATTTCAGCGACCAGATTCCGCCCGAGGCCAAGGAATATGCGCGCGAGAAGATCAACGATCAGGGCATATCGGTGGAGCGCACCGAGCGCGCACTGACGCCGGAAGAGCGTGCCGCCAAGGAGGCCGAGGAGCGCCGCATCGCCGAGGAAGCCGCGGCCAAGGAAGCCCGCCGCAAGGCTGACGAGGCGCTGCTCAATTCCTATGCCAGCGAAGAAGATCTGGATCGTGCCTACAGCCAGCGCATGGATCTGCTCGGCCAGACCATCGAGGCGCGCCGGGTCGAGATCAATGCCCGCGAGATCAGCCTGTCGCAGCTGGTGGCCCAGGCCGCGGACATGGAGCGCAGTGGCCGTACCGTCAGTGATGCGCTGAAACAGATGATCACCGGCGAGCGCGCCGAGATCGAACGCCAGAAGCAGTTCCTGGTGCGCAAGGAGGCCGAGAAGATCGAAGCCAAGGCTGACTACGAGCGCGATCTGGCCAAGTACAAGGAAGCGGTCGCCCGCGCCAAGCAGGATTGATCCGATGAGCGCCGGTCTGCGTGTCTGCGTCTATTGCGCGTCCAGCAACGCTGCTGATCCCATCTACCGGGATCAGGCCCACGCGCTGGGACAGTCCCTGGCAGCCAACGGCTGCAGCGTGGTCTATGGCGGCGGCAGCATGGGCTCGATGGGCGCCGTGGCCGACGGCGCGCTCAGCGCCGGCGGCGAGGTCATCGGCATCCTGCCGCGGTTCATGGCTGATCTGGAATGGGGTCATCCGGGACTGACTCGGCTGGAACTGGTCGAGGACATGCGTGAGCGCAAGCACAAGCTGTTGACCGGCAGCGACGCCGTGGTCGCCCTGCCCGGCGGCTGCGGCACGCTGGAAGAACTGTTCGAAGCCATTACGCTGAAGCGCCTCGGCCTGTACTTCGGCCCGATCATCTTGCTCAACACCCGCGGCTTCTACGACGATGTCGTGCGCCTGCTCGACCGCAGCATCGACGAGCGCTTCATGAATGCCGAACACCGCGACATGTGGACCCTGGTCAGTGACGCCAGCGAGGTGTTGCCCGCCATCCGCGCCACCCCGCGCTGGCGCGAGGATGCGCGGGCGTTGGCGACGGCGAGGTAGGTGAGAGCCGTGGGAGCGAGTGGGTGCAGGTAGCCAAGCGTCAGAAGTAAGACGTCAAACGTAAAACGTCAATGAGAAGCAGGAAGCCCGGGCGCATGGGACATGCGGGGCTTCAATTGACGTTTCACGTTTTACGTTTGACCGCTCTCCCGCCATGCCCGAACTCCCCGAAGTAGAAACCACCCGACGCGGCATCGAGCCGCACCTGCTCGGTCGGCGGGCGTGCGGGTTGATCGTGCGCGAAGCACGGCTGCGCTGGCCGATCAGCGCCGACGTGGCCGCCGGTCTGAACGGGCTGCCGATCACGGCGGTGCGCCGCCGCGCCAAGTACCTGTTGCTGGACAATAATCGCGGCGCCGCGATCATTCATCTTGGGATGAGCGGCAGCCTGCGGGTACTCGACCGACAAGTGCCGCTGCGCAAGCACGATCACTACGATCTGCTGCTGGAAGACGGCCAGCTGCTACGCTTCAACGATCCTCGACGCTTCGGTTCCTTGCTGTGGCAGGCCGCCGGCGAGCTTCATCCGCTGCTGGCCGAACTCGGGCCCGA
This sequence comes from Rhodanobacteraceae bacterium, assembly GCA_024234055.1. Classification (NCBI taxonomy): domain Bacteria; kingdom Pseudomonadati; phylum Pseudomonadota; class Gammaproteobacteria; order Lysobacterales; family Rhodanobacteraceae; species Rhodanobacteraceae bacterium. The sequence goes on along the minus strand of JACKOW010000021.1, from coordinate 9,759 downwards.
GCCCTTCGATCCGGGCTTCGATGGCGCCTACCTACACGCCCGCGCCCACGGTCGTAGCGCACCGGTCAAACACTTCCTGATGGACCAGCACATCGTGGTCGGCGTCGGCAACATCTATGCCGCCGAGGCTCTGTTTCGTGCTGGCATCGACCCCCGCCGGGCCGCCGGTCGGGTGTCGCGTTCGCGCTTTGAGCGATTGGCCGATGCCGTCCGGACCATCCTCGGCCATGCCATCGAGCGCGGTGGTACCACCCTGCGCGACTTTCTCCGTCCGGATGGCGAGCCGGGTTATTTCGAGCAGGAACTGCTGGTCTACGGCCGCGCGGGTGAGCCCTGCCGGATCTGCGCCGGGCCGATCAGCAGCGTACGCCTGGGTCAGCGCACCAGCTTCTATTGCCCGCGCTGTCAGAGGTAGCGTCCAGCGGCCCGGCAGTCAGCGCGCAAACACCGCCATCGTGGCCATGGTCATGGCATAGACCACGATCAGGGCCACGCCGCGGCCGCGACCGAGCTTTTCGCGGGCGCCCGGCCACACCAGTGCCACCGCAACGATGGCGCCACCCAGGGCCACCCACAGGCCGTGACCATTGATGGCAATGGGCGTGATGCTGGAGGTCAACCCGACGATCAGCAGGGCATTGAAGACATTGCTGCCGAGCAGCGTGCCGACACCGACATCGTCATGGCCGCGGAACACCGCGACCAGCGTGGTCGCCAGTTCCGGCATCGAGGTACCCAGGGCCACCAGCGTGGCGCCGATCAGATAGGGTGGAATGCCAAAGCCGGCGGCGATGAACTGGGCGCCGGAAACCACCAGACTGCCGGCCATGATCAGCAGCGCCAGTCCACCGATGCTGTCACTGGCGATGCGCCAGGGTCTGTCTGTCGCCACGGAGTCATCCGGCAGGGCGCGTTGGCGGCGGGCTTCGCGCACATGCATGGTCATCCAAACCAGGAAGCCTGCAATCAGCATGGCCCCTTCGATCCGGCTGATGACGCCATCGATCGCCATCAGCCCGATCAGTACCGAGGCACCGATGGCGACGCCAAAATCCAGGGCAATGACCTTGCGACGGGTCACCAGCGGCTTGACCAGCAGGGCCACCGCCAGAATCAGCGCGATGTTGACCACATTGCTGCCGGTGGCATCACCCAGACCGATGCCCGGTGCGCCGTTGACGGCGGCGATGGTGGAGACAAAGAGCTCCGGGCTGGAGGTGGCGAAGGCGCCCAGTGTGGCGGCGGCAATGGCGCTGGGGATGCGCATCCAGCGGGCAAAGCCGAGCACACCGCGCAGGAACAGTTCACCGCCTAGGCCCGCCAGCACCACACCGGCCAGGAGCGAGAGGATGGCCCAGGTCACGACTCAGCCTTTGTGATGACGTTTGAAGATTGCCAGACCCTTGGCTGCCTCGGCCTGCACCTTGCCGCGCAGGAAGCCGCTCCAGCCCAGCAGCAGACCCGGTGTACCCAATGCCATTCGACTCCAGCGCCAGAAATCGAATCGGTCTGCATGCTCGATGATCAATCCGTCCTTGAACCTGAAACTGGCATCAATCACATTGTGTACCTGACGCCCGGTCTTGCTGAACAGATAGCGGGCCTCCCAGTGCGCCTGACCGCGATCGCCCTCGGCGCTGATGGCACTGAAGCTCAGCGAGAAGTCCTGGGCTCTCTCGCAGAGCATGGTCCACATCGCAGCAATGTCGGCGCCACGCAGATCGGGAAAGGCCGGATCTGAAAAGCGTGCGTCTGCGTGGTAACAGGTGGCCATGGTCGCCGCGTCGCGCCGGGCAAAAGCCTCGTAGAAGCGCTGAATCAGGGCTGCGTTCTGTTCGGCCGACATGGTCTGCTCCCGAAGCGATGGAAGAGGTGAGCATAGCGAGTCGGGGATGGGGGCATGAGGTCTGTCGCGGCTGAAGCCGCTCCCACAGAAGCCGGTTCCAGCCATCGTCGCCACTCTGCTGTGGGAGCGGCTTCAGCCGCGACGGCTCTCATCTGCCTACGCCAGCAAGGCTAGACTTCGCTTCTTTCCAAGCCGGTGCCGCCCATGTCTCCCCTGTCCACCATCGACTGGCGTACGCCTCAAACCCTGGCCCAGGCGCATGGGCTGCCGGCCGCCTGCTACACCGATGCTGAGCTCGCACTGCGCGAGCGCAGCGCGGTGTTTGCCCGCAGCTGGCAGTTCGTCGCCCATGCTGCACAGCTATCGCAGCCCGGCGATCACATGGTGACCGAAGTGGCGGGCACGCCCTTGCTGCTGCTTCGCGACGACAACGGTGTACTCCGGGCCCTGCACAATGTCTGTCGTCATCGCGGCGGACCGCTGGCCACCGCCCATGGTTGCGGCCTCAAGCAGCTGCGCTGTCAGTACCATGGCTGGACCTACGATCTGCAGGGCGGCTTGCGCAGTGGCCCGGAGCTCGATGCCATCGAAGGGCTGGATCGCACGCAGACCCGCTTGCCGCAAGCGCGTGCCGACATCTGGCAGGGACTGGTGTTCGTGGCGCTGGATCCGAGCACGCCGCCGCTCAGCGAACTGGTCGCCGGCATCGACGGGCGCCTGGCCGAGCCCTTGGACGATTATGTCTTCCAGCGCCGCATCAGCTATCCAGCGGCCTGCAACTGGAAGGCTTATGTCGACAACTACCTGGAGGGCTATCACGTTCCGCACATCCACCCGGAACTGAACCGCCTGCTGGACTACCGCAGCTACCGCACCGAGTGCGAAGCCTGGCATTCGCTGCAATGGAGCCCGCTCGACAACAACACCAGTTTCTATGGCTCCGGCACGGCGCTGTACTACTTCCTGTGGCCGAACACGATGCTGAACATCCTGCCCGGCCGCCTGCAGACCAACCGCATCGTTCCGACCGGTGTGGACAGCTGCCGCATCGACTTCGAGTACTACTACCGACCCGGACTGGTCGAGGCCCACGCCGATCGCATCACCCAGGATCAGGACCTGGCCGAGATTACCCAGCAGCAGGACATCGACATCTGCGAGCGCGTGCAGCGCGCCTTCGCCAGCGGCTCGTACACGGTCGGTCGCGTGCATCCCACCCGCGAGCAGGGCGTGCACCATTTCCAGGAGTTGTACCGGGCAGCGTTGCGGGCGGTGGGTGACGGGTAACGGGGCACGGGGGTGCGGCGCTTTTGATCCTGCCGGTCCAGACTTGTCTGGACGCTCTTGGCGTCGTGCTGAAGAAGCGTCCAGACAAGTCTGGACCCACAAAAGCCTCGGACCTGTAGCCTTTTCCCGTGCCCCGTGCCCCGTGCCCCGTGCCCCGTGCCCCGTGCCCCGCTCTCGACGCTACCCGGGATTCGGCCCGGCTGCCTCGTCTGGCGGTTCCTTGGCTATGTCCTCGGGAGCCGCGGTGAATCCCGGCGCCAGTTCCCGCGCCAGTTTGACCAGCCGCTCGGTAGCCAGACCGCCCCAGGCCAGGTCCGCGGCGCCCAGGAGTTCGCCGGCAGTGACGGGATCGCGTTGCTGGTAGGCCTGTTCGGCAGCGCTGACGTCGGTCGCCACGCGCTCGGCCAGTTCATTCAGACAGGGCTGCTGCGCCTTCAACAACTTGGGTTCCAGGGGCTGGTCCAGGCGCTTCAGTGCCCGCTCCAGCGTTCTTCGATCCGGCACCTCATGGCCGATGTCGGGCTCGTCGATCTTGAATACGCCGGCCACGCAGCGCGCCTTCAGCGCGGCGATGCTGCGGGCATCCAGCCTGCGATTGGGCATGTCCAGCTTGCCGGTGGAATAGACCACCCGCATGCGCGTCTGCAGCGCCTGCATGATCGGCAGCGGCGGCGGCGCGAAGTCCTCCTCGCCCATGACCTTGGCACCGCCGATCAGCAAGGCGCCGGTAAACACGTCGGCATAGGCGGCAGCAATGCGCATGGCCGTGCGCGAGCCGCCGGAGAAGCCACTGATGACCACTTTTTCGGGATCAATCGGATAGCGCGCGCGGATGTTCTCCAGCGCATGCAAGGCCAGCGGAATGCGCCGCTCGTAGACATTCTGCTGGTTGCCTGAGCGCCGCGCCGAGACGTAGATGACCCCCTCGCGATCGAGCACCTTCTTCCAGTCGTAGGTCAGCGGCCAGCGCGGAATCGGCGACACGAACACGATCAGTCCATAGCCACCCGGCGGTTTGTGGCTGGGCAGGAAGATGTCGAACCGCTCCTCGCTGAGATCGACGGTCTGTTCCACCGCGTGCTGACCGATGGCCTGCTGAAAGCGCTGCAGCCGATCATGCGTCGTGGGGGTGAACACCCTTCGTGAGAACTCATCGGCTGCCGCGAGCGGCGAATAGCGATCGAAGACCTGGGCTTCCAGCAATTCACCCGCATGCGCCGTCAGCGAGGCCGCTAGGCCCAACGCAGTCCAGAAGCAGCGCATCACCATGAGTCAGGGGAACTCTCGCCGAGCATTTTGCAAGTCATTGGTTTTACTGCCTTCAAGAAAGGGGCAGGGGGCAAGGGGCAGGGGACCCACCCCGCCGCACGGTCAGATCGTGTGGCGAGCTTGGGCCCCTGCCCCCTGCCCCTCGCCCCCTGTTTGCCGCGCAAGTAGGCGCACCGCCAGGGGCGACCGGGACTCCCGCAGCAGTGTGCGAGCGGACTGCCCGGCACACAAGTGAAGGATTCCTAAGGTTCCGACTCCCCGAGCCGGATCCCTGCTCAGATCCGGGCCCAGGCACCGCCGTTGATCTGGACCAGACCGGGGGCGCCGTTGGCGCAGGATTCGCGCAGCCGCGTCTCCAGTGTGTCGAGGCCCAGCTCATCCACCTTGATCACGCCGTGCTTCTCCAGCGTTGGTGCCACCGTGCGCAGGATCTCCACCAGATAGGCCGGCGCAAAGCTGTCCGGACCGCAGCCGACCAGGGGGTAGAGCTCGACCTGTGGCCAGCCGAAACCGGCTTCAAAGAAGCAGCGCGACAGATCCATGACCCCATGCGCCTGCATGCCCCCGAACTTGAAGGCCTGACGCAGCCAGCCGCGCACCTGCAACACCAGTTCGGAGGCCGGATCACTCATGGTACGGGCCTCCAGCTCCAGTTCGTGGAAGGCAATGATGCCGCCGTCCGGGCGCAGCATCGGCCGCAGCTTGAGCAGCGCCTCCTCGATGTCGGGCTGATGGATCAACACGTAGCGACCGACGATGGCATCGAAGCGTTCGTCGGATCCGGGCCAGGAGCCAAGCTCGCCTTCGACAAACTCGACGTGATCCAGACCCAGCTCCGCGGCCCGCTGACGGGCCGTAGCCAGCGCCTCGGGCGAGCGATCTTGACCCACCACCATGCCGTCGACACCCACCATGTCCGCGGCCAGAAAGCTGGTATCGCCGACCCCGCAGCCGACATCGAGCACCCGCATGCCCGGCTCCAGTCCGGCCCGGCGCCAGATGGTCTGGGTGATGTTGCGCAACAGCGCTGCCTGACGCTGCAAGCGTTGTTGTTCAGCCGGGCTATGGCCCAGAGAGTACTCAGCCACGGGGTGGGCTCCAGTAGGTGTACAGGAGCCTGAACCCTAGCATCAGATGGACGGGATCGGGCACCGGGGGCGCGCACAAGACGGGGCAGGGGGAGCGGGGCAGGGGGCACGGGAAAAGGCTACGGGCTTGATGCTGTTGTAGGAGCGCCCTTGTGGCGCGACCACTACTGTGGACCTGCGGCTTGGCGGTCGCGACGCGAGGTCGCTCCTACAGGCAGCTTGTGGTTCATGGCCCGTGGGCAGTTTCACGCCGGAACAGGTGGCTCGCAATGAAGCCCGCTCTTGTGGGTCCGGACTTGTCCGGACGCTCTTTCGGCCCGCTACCAGGAGCGTCCAGACAAGTCTGGGCCCACAAAAGCTCGAAACCCTTAGCCTTTCCCGTGCCCCGTGCCCCGTGCCCCGTGCCCCGTGCCCCGTGCCCCGTGCCCCGTGCCCCATCCGGCCACCCTTGTTACCATCGGCGGCTGAACCGTTGTTGGAGTGCGCCAGTCATGGACGAGACCACGCAGAACTTGCCGGATCCGGAGAGTGCGCAGGCGCTGGCTTCAAGCTGGTTCGCGGCCTGGTTGGCTGATCCGCTGTGGGGGCCCTTGCTGGGCGTGCTGCTGCTGGTGCTGGGCGTCATCGTGCTGCATCTGCTGACCCAGCGATTGATCCTGCGCGCGCTGGACAAGCTGTTCAGCCATACCGGAACCTGGTGGGATGACGTGCTGATGGACCAGGGTGTATTCCGGCGCCTCGCCTGGCTGATCCCGCTGCTGCTGATCCACACTGGCGTGAGCATGATTCCCGGCCTAGGCGAAGGCTGGGTCGAGCTGGTGCAACGCGTCACCCGTGCGTTTGCCTTCCTGGCGGTGGCGCTGGGACTGAGCGCCTTCCTCAGCGCCATCAACAGCATCTACGCGCGCTATCCGATTTCGCGGAACCGACCGATCAAGGGCTATCTGCAGGTGGTGGCCATCGTGGTCTGGGTGTTCACCGTGATCCTGATCATCGCCACGCTGATGCGGCAGTCGCCCTGGTTCCTGTTGTCTGGCCTGGGCGCCATGACGGCGATCCTGCTGCTGGTGTTCCGGGACACCCTGCTGAGTCTGGTCGCCGGCATCCAGATCACCGCCAATGACCTGATCCGGGTCGGCGACTGGATCGAGATGCCGCAATTCGGCGTCGACGGCGATGTGGTCGACATCAGCCTCAATCAGGTCAGCGTGTCCAACTGGGATCGCACCATTGCCGTGATCCCCACCCACAAATTCCTGGAGCACAGCTTTCGCAACTGGCGCGGCATGTTCGATGCCGGCGGCCGCCGCATCAAGCGCGCGATCAGCATCGACATGAATACGGTGCACTTCTTGTCATCCGAGGAGATTGACCGGCTCGGCCGCATCGAGGTGCTGCGCGGCTATCTGACCGAGCGCAAGGCCGAGGTCGAAAAATGGAATCGCGAGCATGCCGGCGATCCCGAGGTGCTGACCAACCAGCGTCGCCTGACCAATCTCGGCACTTTCCGGGCCTATGTGGTGGCCTGGCTCAAGCGCAATCCGCACGTCCACCCAGACATGACCTTCATCGTTCGGCAGCTGCCGCCGGGGCCCGAAGGCCTGCCGCTGGAGATCTATTTCTTCGCCAGGGAGACCCGCTGGGCCAAGTACGAAGACATCCAGTCAGACATCTTCGACCATCTGCTGGCGGTGCTGCCTGAATTCGGCCTGCGCGTGTTCCAGCGTCCGGCCGGCAGCGATTTCCAGCAGCTGTCACGCCATTCTGCGCTCGCCTCCAAGCCAGCGCTCACCGCCGCACAGCCATCGAGCGATCCCGCGCCACTGTAGGAACGACCTTGGGTCGCGACCGCGGAGTCGCGCCGCTGCGGCGAAGATCAGGAATCGCGCTGAGTTGTGGTCAGAAGGGGAACGCGGAGAACGCAGAGGGCCGCAGAGAACGCAGAGAACAGCGTTTACAGATCAGTCTTGCTTCTCTCCGTGTTCTCCGCGTTTCTCTGCGTTCTCCGCGTTGAATCAATCTCCTCACTCACGCCGCGAGACCTCTCAACGCGGCCGCGTCCCGGTCGCGACGCGAGGTCGCTTCTACTTGACCTCGATGTTCCCGGCCGGGCCGCCCTGGGCGTAGATGCTGCGTTCGTACATGGACTCGGCGTAGGCCGGTGGCACCACGAAGCTGCCCGGGTTGCTGGGACGGATCCGGTACAGGAACTCGGCCACGCGCGGTCCGGCCGTGGCGTAGAGCACCACCCGGTCCTCGCGCTGCTCGACATGCTCGGTGTAGAGCGTGCTGCCGGGCAGTGCCAGCGTCGGCGCGGGTGGTGAGCTGTCACCATCCGCCTCGTCCTCGTTCTCGCCGCTGTCGGCGGCCGGCGGTGGCAATTGCACCACCGGCTCGAAGCCGCCGGGGAGCAGATCGACGATCGCGATAGAGCCGATGGCATCGGCGCCGAGCGCCCGCAGGCGCAGGCGCACGGTGATTTCCTGGCCGAGTTCCGCCTGGGTCAGCGGCTGACCATTGGCACCCAGATACTCGCGCACGATCTCGATGCCCTGATCCTGTACCGCCTTGGGCATGACCGTGTCGTAGCCGGTCTGGCTGAGCACATACCAACTGGGCGTGGCTTTCGGTGGGATCACTCTCAGCAGCTGATCGTCATTGAGGAAGGCGCCGCGCTGGAGCACGCCGAAGGCCTCGCCGAAAGTGCGCTCCTTGCCATCGAAGCCCAGCGCCTGCAGCACCGGCAGACCGGCATCAGCCTTGGCACTGGTGTAGGCATCCAGCGCCAGCACGGTCAGCGCCGAGGACAGGGTGTTGTACTGATTCTTCTGCAGCGGATAGAGCAGATTCTCGATGGCCCGCACCGAGATGCGCTCGGCCTCCTTGGGAAAGTGCTTGTGCGCCAGATACACCACCCACGCGGTGTCGATGCTGGCGTCGTAGTAATAGGCGTAGCCGCCGTACTTGGGCGGCTGCGCCGCACCGACCCGCGCAAGGCCGCCCTGAGCCAGTTCCCTGGCCGGTTTGGCTTGCTGCAACAGGGCGTAGCTGGACGCCAGCAGCATGCCGATGGTGTCGTCCTTCCAAGCTTGCGGATAATCGCGCTTGAGCTGCTCGTGCACGGCGCTCAGCAGGGCCGTGGCGGTCTGCCCCTGGCGGATCAGCAGGTACACCGCCAGCGCCCGAGAACGCAGCTCGTGCAGCTGGGTCAGGGCGGCATCGCCGGCCATGCGGGTCAGATAGCGATTGACCGCGTTCATCAGATCGGCCGGCACCGGCTCGCCGCGCTCGCGCGCTTCCACCAGATAGAAAGCGGCGTAAGCCGTGATGAAGGGATCGACATCCGGTGTGGCCAGCCACAGGCCGATACCGCCCTGGCCGTTCTGACGCGCGCGCAGCACGTTGATCAGCCCGAGGTTGACGCCCGGCTCGGCGCCGCTGATACGACCGAATTCCGGTCGTTTGCCGTAGACCAGCGCCGGTATCGCCTGGCTCAGCAACTGCTCGGTACACAGATGCGGATAGTCGGCAAGATACGCGGCCAGACCGTCGGCGGCGACAAAGGGCGAGGTCGAGGCCGACAGCAAACGCTGCGAGCGCTCTGGGTACATGCGGCGCAGATCCTTGAGCTCGACCTTGCGATCGGCGCGACCGAGGATCAGATCGCTGCGACCTACAACGGCCGGTCGCAGCGACAGCTCGATCCGGCGCTTGGCGCTGCGCGTGCCGGACTCGGCCACCAGGCCGATCGGCGCAGCGCCCAGGGTGTCGCCTGCACGAAGACGGACACGCACGGTACCCTCCTGTCCCGGCTTCAGCGACAGCGCGCCAGGCAGCTCGCCCACCAGCGTCAGCGACTTGGGCAGATCCAGCTTCAGGCTGATTGCCATGGCCTCCTCGCCGCCCTCGACGGTGTTGGCGATGCCCACCGGCAACTCGAACTCATCGCCCGGCGCCACGTGCGTCGGTATCGTTGGTGTCAGCACGAAATCACCGCGCACCAGGGCCTTGGTCTGGGCAATGCCGATGCGGTCGGCGGTCACTGCCACCGCCATCACCCGCAGCTGGCCGTTGAAATGATCCGGCATGTCGAAGCTGAAGGTGTGCTCGCCATCGATGTCGGTGACCCCCGACCACCACACCGCCGGGCGCTCGCTCTTGCGCTTGAAGGGGTTCAGATGTTTGCCGAGATCGCCCTCGGCATCGCCGCCGGGGGCGGCGCTGGCCACCAGCCGACTGAACTCGGGCAGGATCAGATCAAGGATCTGC